>CAYNKU010000153.1:4364-5804 GCA_964397865.1 uncultured Pirellulales bacterium
TGATCCAGCTTTCGAGCTTCCAGTTCCCCGTGGGCGGCTGATGGAGCTCCACGGTGAATTCATCGATTCGGCGGATTGTCATCGGGAACCGCCGGGGCTCAAAAAAAACACTCCTTATCTGCGGGTTGATGCCGTCGTGAATGTGTTCGAAATTCAAACCGGCAACCCTCGGCACAAAAAGGTTCTGCCAGTGGTCAAGCTCCATCAGCGACCCGACCCCGCTGTAACCGCCGCGATGATCCGGTAAAATCCTGTCATCCTCGGCAACAGATTCGTTATTCACGATAACCGCCCTGACCCCGCCTCGCTGGAGAACTACATACGGTTTTTTCGCTGCGGAAGATTCCGCAAAGCCCGGCGACGAACATAAAAACAAACCCGCCGACATCGCAAAACAAAATACTCTCCGCAAATACCGTCGGTGAATTGGAAACTTCGAACAGTATTTCATATCTTTATGCTCCTTATAATTCGTTTTAAAAAGCGAAGTTACTGCTATTTCGCCAGTATGCGTTTTATTTTTATCAATTCGCGTATCACGGGCCAGGGCGTTCTTGCTATTGACAATCTGCTGTCGCGGTCGCATGCCCACTGGATCGGGAATTCCTTTATCCGCAGGTTCTGCCTCAGGGCCCTTATAATTATTTCCACATCGAACATAAAACCGTCGGTCAAACATTCGCTGTATAATTTTCTGGCGATGTCGCCTTTGTATATCTTGAAGCCGCATTGCGTATCGGTCAGTTCGTGAGGTATCCCCATACTCTGATGCACGAACCATTTGAAAACACTCGAACATATCCGTCGGTACCACGCCTGCTTTGTCTGAATTTTGCTTTCGGCGAGTTTCCTCGAAGCGTGAGCTATATCGCAGTGGTCGGATTCGAGCATTTCGATCCCCTTGAGGGTGTCGCTGTACGGAACGCAGCAGCCGCTGTCGGCGAACATAACATATTTTCCCCTGCTCCGGCTTACGCCGGTTCGAACGGCGTAACCCTTTCCCCGATGGTGATAGTAGCGGATCACTTCCAGATGTATCCCCGTCGAAACAGCCGCCGATTTGGCAACCTGGCAGGTATCGTCTTTACTGCCGTCATCGACAACGATTATTTCGCCGGCAAGATTATTTTCCATAAGAAACGCCCCGGCCGATTCGATATCGCGCGCGATCTTTGCGCTTTCCTCGAACGCCGGTATAACAATAGATAAATCCATTCGTTTTGTTTCCTGATTCGCGGGTCCGCGGCGAATTTCCCGCCGGTTGGTAATCCTTTCGGCTTATTCTTAAACGCATTATATACGCATTAAAGCCGTTTTGCCAGTTCGATTATCAGCTATTGAGGCCCAGCCACCCCTAAAATACAAGAGTTTTTTCACTCCATCCTTTATTTTTGCGGGAAATGTGGTATAATTCCCGCTTCTTACAGGTTGTATTTTGTA
>CAYNKU010000154.1:0-5788 GCA_964397865.1 uncultured Pirellulales bacterium
TCACGGGCACGAAGCAGTTTTTTAAGCCAGTGATTATACGCACTGAGCGTCAGCATCTGAAAGCCGCCGGCGATCTGCTCGATCCTGAAGGCGCTGCTGTTTGCCCGGTACTTATCGTTGAGATTTTTAATGTGCCCGGCGACCTGTTTGGCGGAAGTCTCGACTATACCGCTGAGCCTCGCTATTGTCAACGGCTCGTCACTGGCGAAAAGCACCGCCTCTATAACCGATTCGACCGTCGGCTCGAAGTCAGCCTCGGCATCGAACCCGTCGCCCTGTGATTCGGCATCATCGACATCCTCAATCGGTTCGTCAGAGTTGTGTTGTTCGGTCTCTTGCGGAGTATCTTCTTCGTTGGAAACGGTATTTTCTGTTTGTTGCTCTTGTTCGTCTGTCATAGTATTTTCCACTTAAAGGGGTCAGCGTCTTTTTTACTTACTTTAATATTGACTTCTTTCGTTTGTTTTCGCAGCAGCTTAGCGAGTTTTTTTAATATAAACCTCTCGGAAATCGTGTGACTGAGGCAGATACAGGTAACGCCCGCCTCCTGTGCCGCCAGCGCCTGGTGATGCTTCAATTCACCCGTCAGGTACAGATCGCATTTTGCCGCGATAACCGAATCGAGAATCTTTCCGCACGTCCCCGCGCAAACCGCGGCCTTTTTCACCAGCTTTTTTTCATCCCCGATTATCCCGAAAGCCTTTGCCCCGGTGCGTTTTTTTATCGAGGCAATGATCTTATTTAGTTTCGCAGGCTTTGCGAGCGCGCCAATTCTTCCCAGCCCCAACGCACTGCCGGTATCGTGAAGTTTGAAGCAATCGAACGCGGGCTCTTCATAAGGATGCGCCTTCTTCATCGCGGCGATCACCTTTTGCAGTTTCGCTTCCGGCACGATCGTCTCTAATCTGGTTTCCGCTACTTTTTCGAGTTTACCTTTTTTGCCGACGGCGGGCTTTGCGCCTTCGAGGGGTTTGAAGCTGCCCACCCCCTCGCCGGCGAATCCGCAATGGCTGTAGTTACCTATCGCCCCTGCCCCGGCCGCGAAGATAGCGTTGGATACCTTCGCCGCGGACTTTACCGGCACAAACACAACGAGTTTATATTTGCCGCCTTCAGGGTCGGCGACGAAGTCACCTATAGGTTCGGCATCGACGATACCAACCATCTCCGCCAGCTCGTCATTAACACCACCCCTTGCGACATCCAGCGCGGTATGGATCGAATAGACCGCTATATCATTGCGGATCAAATCGTAAACTACAGCCGATGGCCCTTCAGTCATAATTTTTTTCAAACCGTCCCAGATAACAGGATGATAGCTGACGATCATATCAGCCTTGAGCCTCTTTGCCTCGGCGACAACTTCGCCGGTTACATCGATCGTCATTAGGATATTTTTGACGTTCTTTTTGCCGTCACCGATAAGCAGCCCGACGTTGTCCCACCCCTGGGCGGTTTTCAGAGGAAACATCTTTTCGATTTTACCGGCTATATCTTTTACTTTCATTTTCCCTCCCGGCAGTGATTATTAATAGCTTCATTAAAGAGTTCCTGCAGCCGTCTTGTTACGGCCCCTGTCTTTGCCTCACCAACAGCGTGCTTTTCAATATTATTTATCGGCATGACCTGCATAATTACATTCGTCAGGAAAACCTCCTCGGCTTCGAGAAGATCATCGATAGAAAGGTCCTTTTCCACTAATTCGATGGAATTTTCTTTAGCGATCTCGCAGACGGTCTTTCTCGCGACCCCGGCCAGTACGGGCGTCGCAAGCGTCGGCGTATAAAGAACCGAATCCTTCACGAGAAATACGTTGCTTATACATCCCTCCGCCAGGCGGTTGTCAACGGTAAACCATAACGCCTCGGCGGCCATTTTCTTATGGGCAAGATTCAAAGCGATCATACGCGAAAAATAGCTCAGCGTCTTGTGGCCGCAGGTCGGGTCGCTGGTATTCTGACGAAAAGGCGACAATATCACGAGTATCCCTTTTTCATAATATTGCTTCGGATAAGGTTGAAACCCGGTAGCGGTTATAAGCAGCGTCGATTTAGCCTGCTCATCCGTCACTGACATCGAGCCGCCCGTCAGTGTCAATCTAAGGCGAGCATCGGTCAATTCGTTCGCCTCGAGGGTCTTATAGACGGCGTCTGTGATAAATTCTTTTTCATAGGTGTTGTTTATCGCCAGCGCAGCGGCACTGGAAAACAGTCTCTCCAAATGATCGTCAAGGCGAAAAACCACACCTCCGCAGCTTCGCATCGTCTCGAAAAGCCCCGCCCCGTATAACAGCCCGCTGTCACTGACCGAAATACCCGCCTCCGCCGGCGCGATCAATCCGTTATTTAAAAAAACTTTTTCCATTTTTTTAGCGTAGAGCGTAGAGCGTTCAGCGTTTAGGTTATGGGATTTAACATCCTGTACAGCATAGCGCCGACTTCTTTTAGCAAAGTTTCCGTTAATTCACATTTTTTTACATATTTCAGGTCAGCCGCCAGCGAATACTGGGTCTCAACTTCCAGCAGCGAACCATAGGCGATGGACAAAAACTGATTATACTCTTTTTTATGTTTTCTCCCATAGCCTTCCGCTATATTGGAAGGTATGGATACGGCAGCTTTTCGGATTTGTTGAGATAATCCGAAAGTTTCTGTTTTTGGGAAACTTTCCGTAATTTTATATATTTCCAGAACTAATTTATAACTTTTCTGCCAGACTATAAGGTCTCTGAATGACTTAGTTCTCATAATCCTTATCTATCCGCTACCCGCTATACGCTACCCACTACCCGCTATACGCTACCCACTACCCGCTATACGCTACCCGCTGTACGCTATACATTGTCCGCTACCCGCTGCACGCTATTTATCCCGGCTACCAGCGCTCTTGCCTTGGTAATCGTTTCCTGCCATTCCGCCTCGGCGTCCGAATCCGCTACTATACCTCCTCCGGTCTGTGCGAAGGCCTTTTGGCCCTTGATAATAATCGTTCTTATGGCGATATTCAAGCACGCTCTGCCGTCAATACCGATAAAACCTATCCCGCCCGTGTATACGCCTCTGTCTGTAGGCTCGGTTTCCTCGATGATCCGCATCGCGCTTAACTTCGGCGCCCCGGTGATCGAGCCGCCCGGGAACATCGCTTTTATAATATCACAAAACGAGATATCCCCGCGAAGCTTGCCCTGCACCGTAGCGACCGCGTGAAAAACGGTCGGGTAGCTCTCGATCGTCCTCGGTTGGATAACCTTGATGCTGCCGTATTCACAGACCTTGGTCAGGTCGTTTCGTTCGAGGTCGATTATCATATTAAGTTCCGCCCGTTCTTTCTCGCTGCCCAGTAGTTCGTTAAAACTTTCTGCGTTTACCTTCTCCGAATCCTCACTTTCACTGACTCGCGGCCGCGTACCTTTTATCGGCTTGGTACTGATTACCCCGTCCGAGATAGTCACAAACATCTCCGGCGATGCGCTTACGATTTGGTATTCGCCGGCGTCGATATAAGCCGCGTAGCCGCTCGGATTATAAAGATTCTGCCAGTGATAAAGTTTTATCGCCCCGGCCTGATAATCGAGTTCGAATCGCTGTGAAAAGTTTACCTGGTAAACATCGCCGTCATAAATATACCGCTTTATTTTCTCGATCGACTCCAGGTAATACTCCATATCCATATTGCAGCCGATACCGGAAAAATCGATCCTCTCGATCTCTCCAACTTCGCATGGCTTTACCGCGACCCCTACAGCCCGATTAAGAAGATTTTCAAGGTCTGCGATTTTCCCCTCGCTGGTTTCGCCGCCGGAACTCATCTCCAAAGCGATCAACCAAAAGTTATTTTCAAGATGATCGTAGCATATAACCCTGTCATAAAAACAGAGCCTTATCAAAGGCATACCAAGGTCATCTACCGGCGTTTCATCGAGCCGTTCGATATATCTTCCAAGTTCATATCCGAAATAGCCCGCCCAGCCGCCTCGAAAGACCCCTTCGGGCATATCACCGCAATCGCCGTCTTCAAGGCGATATTTGTCAAGTGCCGATTGAAGCTTTTCGAAGGGATCACGCTCGCCCGCCCGGAACTCGAAAATTTCCTTTGGCTCGGCGGCCCAGTAGCTGAACCTGTCCGCTTCGATCTTGGCTGTATTGCCGCCGAGGATACAGGGATACTTTCGACCTGCGAATACTTCGCTCAGCCCCGACAGACTTACCGCCGAATCGATCTTTTTATAACGGGCTCTGCAAAGGATGGATTTGTCTTTTGTCTCGAACGTCCCCTGCGTCATCAGTCCCTCTCCGCATCGGCTTCGCTGACAATTGCTGCCCCCGAAGAAGTGCCTATCCTCTCCGCCCCGGCCTCGATCATGGCGATCGCCTGCGCCGCCGTCTTGATCCCGCCGGCGGCTTTTACCTTACACCCCGGTGCCGCCTCTCTAATCAGCCTTATATCTTCGAGAGTAGCTCCGCCGGCCGGATGAAAGCCCGTACTGGTCTTTATAAAATCAACCCCGACCTTCTGCGCGATCTCACAGGCGAATATCTTCTGCTCGTCAGTCAGCGCAGCCGATTCGATTATCACTTTCAGTAAAACCCTGGGCCTCATCGATCGGCAGACCTTCAGAACCGCACTTAGTTCGTTTGTAAGGTATCGCGCATCGCCGGCAATTATCGCAGGCAAATCCGCGACCATATCGATCTCATCTGCCCCGGCAAAGATCGCCTCCTTTGCCTGGGCGGCCTTTATCTTGGCTGTATCGGCCCCAAGAGGAAAACCCACCACCGAGCAGACCTTCACCTTCGAGCCGTGCAGCTTCTCCGCCGCAAGCGGTACCCACCGCGGATTCACACAAACGCCGACAAACTCGAACTTCTGCGCATCTTCACACAATCGTATTATTTGCTCTTCCGTCGCCGCATGGCTCAAAAGAGTGTGCTCGATAAATCGGCAAAGCTGTATATGCCCGAAGCTATCCATTTTTTACGTTAACCCTCTTTTCAAAAAACTCAACCGCCTCAGCCACATCCCCGAAAACCTTCGTGGCCGTCTGCGTAACAAATACCGATGGATTCTGTTTCGCGGTCCAGATCACGTAAACTTCCTTGGCGGCCTCATGGGCGTGCTGGAGTTCTCTCTCCACACCGCTGGAGATTATCGCCCGCCCGTCATCGAGCTTCGGAATAAAACTCACGATCATATCCGACTGATCGATAAGCATAAAATCGCGCGCATAGGTCTGGCTGTTGATATCGCGCTCGATCTGCCGAACCTCCCGCAGATCAAGCCTGGCCTTTTCCCCCAAAGCGGTCACTTCCACATAATCCAGCCCCTCCTCTTCGGCTTTATGCGCATAGTGAGGCAAATAAGATTCCTCCAGGTCGGCCGGGTCAAAACATATAAACAGCTTTTTGATCGCCCGGCGAAACATCTCGATCTCCGCGGCAACATCTTCCATATCGACTACATGCGTCATCGGAAAACTAAGATACGCCTTTTTTCGCTGTTGCTCGAAGATAAGTGCGTAAAACGTCTCTATCGTTTCCTCTGCCCAGCCCCTGGCGAGACAGTAAAAAGGTATGTTCTCATCGATGCCCTTGCAGAGCATCTCCGTTCCGATGATTTCCTCCTCCCGCCACACGATCAAATCTTTTAAGCTGTGCTCGATCGAGTGCTCGTTGGTCAGTCGGCTGTGAAGTGCGGTAACGCCGTCTATAAGATTAATATATATATCCCCGCCGAGCTGGCGCATCTGGTCGAAATCGACCGCCGGAAACAGCCCGTGCCGCCAGCGAAA
>CAYNKU010000155.1:0-5770 GCA_964397865.1 uncultured Pirellulales bacterium
ATTCGAGCGCGAGAGCTTCGAATCGCGTATGCGATATCTCTGCGAAGGCGAATTCAAGAGATACAGCGATAAAGAAAAACTTCGGCACACCGCGGAAGCTGCGATCAAAAAACTCCGGGCGACTGAACAAGATCAAAAGAAACTCAAATCACAAATCGAGCAGTACCGGGGCGCCGACTGGGACCAGTTATTCGGGCAAACAGGCCTGTGGAGAAAACTCGCGGGCGATATTCACAAAACCGTCTTAAACAGATGCGAGATACAATTCTATCAGGCCTTGAGCGAAGAAGAATCGAGTCGAAATAAAATTCTGTATGCGATACTCGAAGAGGTATCGCCGCTGGAGGAAACTTTTCACTGGGCTGATGCGCAGCTTTTGCGGGCAAGGGTACTTAGCGCCCTGGGGCAAACCGACCCTAACTACAATAAGGCCGCAATAAATGAACTGGAAAAGCTGCTGGCCCGGCCGGATATCCCTGAAAGAATTTACTTCGGGGCGGCAATAGAGAAAATTAAACTCCAACCCCAGGACCAGAATGATCTTTTGGACTCACTGGCTGGAAAAATCGAAAAAAGCTCCTGCGGCAGCGATCCGGAGGTGGTTCTGCCGGCAGCTTTTGTGCTGCGAAGACACAATAGCCTTGCCGAACTTGAAAAAACGATTCTTAAAAATCTCCGGGCAAAGGATTTTCTCGGCTCATTGATCCTAGAAGAACTCGAAGAGTTCCTGAAATCGGGCAAATTAACAAACAGCCGACTCCTGCAGACAGCGGTTTTCGATGCTGAACTTGCGGCAGCGGCGGCAGCGAGGAGAGAGCCCGAAAATAACAGGGACCTTTTGTCTTCTCTGCTAAAAATTGAAAAATTCCAGACTCCGCTGATAACTTACGCCACGGCCATGGCTTTGGCTGAAACCAGTCCCGACGAATCGACGGCGCTGCTGATAAAATCAAGCCGACTGCAAAGAGCAGAAAAAAGCCCCCTGCTGAATATCGAAGCCCACCGAATTGCCAAACAGGCTGCCCAACTGGCGTATAAGAACTTCACATCCAATATCTCGGGTTCGGAAGAAAATCTCGAAGCCTTTGAAAACTATTTTGAAATTGCTTCGGACCAAACCGATGAACAACTCGAATATCTTTACAGCGTGGTATTAAGAAATTGCGGCCAATCGGAAAAAGCAAATAAGCAACTCGAAAGAATAGCTTCAAGGCCGGGCGGCTCCTAC
Source organism: uncultured Pirellulales bacterium (assembly GCA_964397865.1). Classification (GTDB taxonomy): domain Bacteria; phylum Planctomycetota; class Phycisphaerae; order Sedimentisphaerales; family Anaerobacaceae; genus CAYNKU01. The sequence goes on from CAYNKU010000155.1 coordinate 1,229, forward strand.
GCTAACAGGGCAAAACTCGACCTCATACTATATCACCTGCGGCAAACAAAAACCGCTGCTCCGGCTGTGCAAAGTAAGATCATGCCGAGGCTGAAAGACCTGTTAGCCGGCTGCAACGAAACCGAAACCGACAGCAAGATAGCGACTGAAGCTGCTGTCGCATGCAGCAAACTGCTTATTGATTCCGAAAGCCGCGACTTAGCTCAGGAAATCCTTGATATGTTCGCACGATACGACAACAGCCAACCGGAGATCGAGGTCCTTCGTTCGAAAGCGCTCCAGCGATTGGCAAGGCTACACGAATCCGCGCAGTGCATGCTCAGGGCTGTCGAGGAAAACGGCTGCCGATATGAAGATGACGCGCGAGGGCTTTTACAGCAAATCGTTGACGAGATAGACTATTTGCAGGCCAAAAGTAATTTTGCGGCGGCCCTGCGGGATTATAAACGATTGGCAAAATTCTGCTGCGACTGCGCCGAAGATGCCGAAAGCAAACTGCTGCTTATCGAAATAGAGATCGTCACCGCGGACAAAAGCAGCGAAACACCGGCTCTGGTCAGTGATATTCTTAAGAATTATGCCGCCGGCACGGAGGCCGAAAACATCGATCTGCTGCGCTGCCGGGCAAGACTGTTGACAGAGACCGAAGATTTCAGCGGCGCCGGCAGGCTTTGGGCGCAAATCGCCGAAATACAAAAAAACCTGCAAAGCCATCCCAATGAGCCGGGACCAAAGTGGTGGCGAGCGAAATTCTACGAAATCTACTGCCGGGCCAAACTTCCCGAAACAGAAAAAGAAGATGTACTTCATACTATCGATGTACTCAAAAACTCCTACAGCCGGAGTCCGCAATTTTGGCTGGAAAAATTTAATCTTCTGGAAAAACAACTCGCCTTGTAGATAATAAGTGTTTTCGAGGTTCAAGATTAAGGAGCTAAAAGTATGGATTCACACAGGATCAAGATTATTTCGTTAATGGTTATTTTCATAGCGGCGCCGCTTTGGGCGGCAAACGGCGTTAAAGCGCCGCCTTTTGACTGGCAGGAGTGGGCCCGCAAGCAGAACAGGGAAGAATTTGCTGAAATCGTAAAGGGCAATCTCGACCTTGCCATTGCCAATATGAACGAATACCTGACCAAACAGCCTGAAGATCAGGAATGTATGTTCGGCCTGGCTGTGGCCTACGCTCAGAAGGGAGATATCACCAGGGCGATGGAGTGGATGAAGAAAAGCCTTGATGCGGGTCTGGCCTTTGAAAGATATCTGGCGGGTCCGAGGGATATGCTGCTGCCTCTTGTAAGGAGCGATCAATTTAAGGTGTTCGCGAAAGATAAAGATATCGAACTACTGCACGGGCCGATGTTAGGCTGTGTTACCACAGGCGGCGCGAAGTTCTGGGTTCGCACCGCAAGAGAAGTTCCCGTCGGGGTCATAGTCAGTGAATCGGAGAATATGACGCCGGCTGTCGAATCGGCGAAGGTCAATACCAACGCCTACAGAGAATATACCGCAGTAGTCGGCATAGACGGACTCAAGGCGAACTCGAAATACTATTATCAACTCGTTGTTGACGGGAAAAAGCAGCCAGGCAAATGGTCTTTCAGAACAGCATCGCCAAAGGGCGCTGAAACAAAATTCCGGATAGGATTCGGAGGCGGCGCCGGCTATAACCCTCCAAAGGAAAGAATGTGGCGGACAATTCTTTCGCACAAACCGATAGCGTTTTTGCTTTTGGGTGACAATGTCTATATCGACCACCCCACAAGGCAGGCCGTGCAGCAGTATTGCTACTATCGCCGGCAGTCAAGGCCGGAATTCAGGGAATTCACCGCCCGCACCGCAATCTTTTCGATTTATGACGATCACGATTTTACCACCGACGACGGCCGCGGCGGGCCTGACACTTTTGACCCGTGGTGGAAACTGCCGGTCTGGCAGACTTTCGGCAATAACTGGAACAACCCGGGCTACGGCGGCGGGTACTCTCAGCCCGGCTGCTGGTATGACTTTTCGATCGGTGACGTCGATTTTTTCATGCTCGACGGCAGGTATTACCGCAGTGACCCGAAGGGTGAGAATCCTTCGATGTTAGGGCCCGTGCAAAAGAAATGGCTGCTCGATAAACTAAAGGGCTCGAAAGCCACTTTTAAGGTACTTGCTTCACCGGTACCCTGGAGCAAAAACACAAAACCCGGTAGCCTCGATACCTGGGACGGATACCCGCAGGAACGCGAAGAAATTTTTTCTTTCATAAACAAAAATAAAATCGACGGCGTTATATTCCTCTCCGCCGACCGGCACCGCTCCGACGCGAGAAAAACCGAACGAGAAAACGGCTATCCGCTTTACGAATTCGAAAGCTCGAAGCTGACCAATATTCACACGCACAACCTTGTGCCGGGCAGTATCTTCGGCTACAACAAGGAGTGTTCGTTCGGATTCCTGACCTTCGATACCACCTGTAAGGACCCGGAAATAACCTACCAGATCATCAATATTGACGATGAGGTTATCCACGAGCTGAAACTGAAAAAAAGCCGGTTATCGCACAAGTAGTCTTACTTGCAGCAGTAATTCGCTACCGTAAAAGCAAGTGAGAAGGCAAATTACTTGCCTGAAGGCTTTAGTTGCGGTAAAATAACACTATCGGAAAAACGATTCTTTGATCGAGACCCGAAAGGAAAAACAATTGGCCAAACAATCGAACAATAAAAGAAAAAGGGCTGTTTGCAGTTTTTGCGGCCGACCGGCCGGTGAGTCCGATGCCCTGATAGAAGGGCCGGGCAACGTTTATATCTGCCCGGATTGTGTGGAGCTGTGCAGCAATATTATTATCCAGAATCGAAAGAAAATCAGCAGCACGGAATTCAGCCTTGAGAATATGCCCAGGCCCAGGGAGATAAAGGAATACCTCGACCAGTATGTGATCGGCCAGGACCACGCGAAAAAATATCTTTCGGTCGCCGTTCATAATCATTACAAGCGCCTGCTCCACACAAGCAGCGACGATAAGGATGTCGATATAGATAAATCCAACGTGCTTTTGATCGGGCCTACCGGCTCGGGTAAGACGCTGCTGGCGCGAACGCTGGCGAGATTTCTGAAAGTGCCTTTCGCGATATGCGACGCCACAACGGTAACCGAGGCCGGCTATGTCGGCGAAGATGTCGAGAACTTTCTGCTCCGGCTGCTGCAGTCCGCCGACAACGACATAGAAGCCGCCCAGCGGGGAATTGTCTACATCGACGAGATCGACAAGATCGGCAAAACAAGTCAGAACGTCTCTATCACGCGGGACGTCTCCGGCGAAGGGGTTCAGCAGTCGCTTTTGAAAATGCTCGAAGGAACTACCGCGAACATTCCGCCCCAGGGCGGCAGAAAACATCCCGAGCAGTCTTACATACAAATGGATACCACCCAAATACTCTTTATCTGCGGCGGCACTTTTGTCGGGCTGGAAAATATCATCAAGAAGAGGCTGGGTAAAAAGATGATAGGCTTCGGTTCCGAACTGGCTGAACATACGAATGAAAAATCCGATTACAGCGAAATCATACATCAGGTCATACCCGAAGACGTGATAGAGTACGGCATGATCCCGGAAATGGTGGGCAGGCTGCCTGTGATCTCAACGTTAACGGCCCTGGATGAAAACGCGCTTATCGACATACTTACAAAACCCAAAAATGCCCTCGTCAAGCAGTATAAGAAATTCTTCGAGATGGAAGAGGCTGAACTTGAATTCGCCCCCGACGCATTAAAGGCACTGGCTGAAAAAGCCATGACTCGCGATACCGGCGCCAGGGCGCTGCGATCGATCACCGAGGAGTTGATGGTGGACCTTATGTATCAATTGCCCGAAGAGCCAAAGCCGGCAAAATACAAAATCACGCGCGATATAGTCGAGGGAAAAGCTGAACTGTTCACGCAAAAAAAGAAGGCCAGAAAAGAGTCGGCATAACTTTGCGACAGCGGCAGTAAAATAAATCAGGGCGATTGGGCAGCTTTATCCCTCAGGGCAGCAATTTTAATATCCGCAGCGATACTCTCGGCAACGGCCGCCAGCGCATACTGGGCCTGGTCGAAACAGATATCCTTGTCGATACGCAGCGTAACAATTCTGCGATCCGGCGGCAGCGGTCTTAATCTCTCATCTATTACTTCGGCAAGTTTATGTACCACTTCGGGATAAGTGTCGGCGGTGATCTTTTCCGAACCCACCGCGAAATCGGCTTTTTCTCCGCTCTTGATAACGGTAAGCGTCGTCACCTGCGAGCCGGGTTCGTCGTCACTTATTGCAAATTCGCAGTCTTCGGGAACGTTGACAGGGAAGTTTTCGGCCTCGATAAACTGACAAACCACGAGGAAGAAAATTATCAGCAAAAAAACGATATCGATAATCGGTGTGACATTGAAAGAACTGGAACTTTCCCGAAATCCTTTTCGGTTTTTCAAATACATATATCTTTCCCGGTCTTAGAGCCTATCCGAATAACCCGGTCTACTGCGACCGGCTGCGAAGTCCGATGCCTGCGTTGTCGG
>CAYNKU010000156.1:0-4065 GCA_964397865.1 uncultured Pirellulales bacterium
CGTTACAGGCCCCTCCGACGCGACACTCGAACAGGCAAAGGAAATTCTCCAGAAGCATAAAGTCGAAAAACTCCTGCTCACAAACGCTGCCGGCGAACTGACGGGACTGATCACTATGAGGGATATCGACCGCGTCCAGCAATATCCGCTCGCCGCCAGGGACAGCCGAGGCAGGCTCCGCGTCGGCGCAGCCGTCGGCGTGCTCAACTATGACAGGATAAAAGCGCTGATAGCGGCCGAAGTCGACGTTATCGTTGTCGATACCGCACACGGCCACTCGCAAAACGTGCTCGATACGGTAAAAAGTATCAAAGAAAAATACGATATAGATGTAATTGCCGGCAATATCGCCACCGCCGAAGCCGCCAAAGACCTGATCGCTGCAGGGGCGGACGCCGTGAAGGTCGGCATAGGTCCCGGCGCGATCTGCACGACAAGGGTCATATCGGGCGTCGGCGTACCGCAGGTATCCGCTATCGTCGATGTCGCCCAAGTCGCCGACAAACACGATATCCCCGTCATCGCCGACGGCGGGATAAAACAATCCGGCGATATTACAAAAGCCATAGCCGCGGGCGCCTCCTCGGTGATGCTCGGTTCGCTCTTTGCCGGTTTGAAAGAAAGCCCCGGCCAACTGATAATCTATAAAGGAAGACAGTTCAAGGAATACCGCGGAATGGGCTCGATCGGGGCAATGGTAAAAGGCTCGGCGGACAGGTACGGGCAGAAAAGCTCCGACGGAAAAAACAAACTCGTTCCCGAAGGCGTAGAAGGAAGGGTGCCATACCGCGGAACGCTCGGCGAGTTCGTGTATCAGCTCGTCGGCGGCCTCAGGGCGGGTATGGGATACTGCGGCACGAAAAATATCGCCGAACTCAGGAAGAAAGGTCAATTCGTACGGGTAAGTCCCGCTTCGATAAGCGAGTCGCACCCGCACGATATCCAGATCACCAAAGAATCGCCAAACTACTCGGCCCAGGAATCCTTCGGCGACTAAGCCTGTGTTAATACAGCATTATCATACCGATCTATTTTGAGGATTTTTCTTATGCAGCACGAGATGATTGTTATTCTTGATTTCGGCAGCCAATACGGCCGGTTGATCGCCCGAAGAGTCCGCGAACAGAACGTGTACTCCGCAATAATGCCCGCCGACACCCCCGCTGAAAAACTCTCCGAATACAACCTCAAAGGAATCATTCTCTCCGGCGGCCCGACCAGCGTCTATAACGAAAATGCCATCCAGTATGACCACAGGATATTCGATTTAGATGTCCCTGTTCTCGGGATATGTTACGGAATGCAGCTTGCCTGCAAACTCTTGGGCGCGAAAATCCTGCCCGCCGAGAGCAGGGAATACGGCCGAACAAAACTCTCGATATGCGAAAATTCGGACCTCTTCGCGGACCTGCCCGATACGATCACCACATGGGCGAGCCACGCCGACCAGGTCGAGGAGTTGACTGAAGATTTTACCGTACTGGCAACGACAAGCACCTGCCCCTTTGCCGCTGTAAGACACGATCAAAAGAAATTCTTCGGCGTCCAGTTCCACCCCGAAGTCGCCCACACGCCCAAAGGCTCGATCATCCTGACAAATTTCCTCTACCATATCTGCGGCTGCACCGGCGACTGGAAAATGAGCGACTTCGTTACCGAAATGACCGCCGCCGTCAGGAAAAAAGTCGCCGACGCAACTGTTATCTGCGGACTCAGCGGAGGCGTCGATTCGGCCGTCACCGCCTCATTGCTCCACAAGGCCGTCGGCGATCAGCTCGTGTGTATATTCGTCGATAACGGCCTGCTGCGAAAAAATGAAAAACAGGCCGTCATCTCGACCTTCCGCGACCATTTCCACCTTGACCTCAGGGTCGTTAACTGGTCTAAACGTTTCCTTTCGGCGCTGAAAGGCGTTACCGACCCGCAGGAAAAAAGAAAAATAATAGGCGCTGAATTTATCGAGGCCTTCAAATCAGAAGCCGCCAAAATCCCCACCGCCCGATTGCTCGCGCAGGGAACACTTTACCCCGACGTTATCGAGTCGGGCTCAAAAGACGATAGCCCCGCCGCCAACATAAAACTCCACCACAACGTGGGCGGCCTGCCCGAGCAGCTCGGCTTCGAACTCGTCGAACCCCTGCGAGACCTCTTTAAAGATGAAGTCAGACGCGTCGGCGAATATTTAGGCCTGCCCGAGGATATGGTTTGGAGACATCCCTTCCCCGGCCCGGGTCTGGCGGTAAGAATCATTGGCGAGATAACTCCCGAAAGACTCGAAATCCTCCGCTCGGCCGATGAAATACTGATCGACGAGATAAAAGCCGCCGGCCTATACAGGCGAATCTCACAGGCCCTCGCCATACTCGTGCCGGTCTCTACCGTAGGCGTCATGGGCGATGAGCGAAGCTACGAAAACGTCATCGCGATCCGGGCCGTCGAAACCACCGACTTTATGACCGCTGATTTCTCGCATATCCCTTACGAGCTGCTCGCGGTAATATCCAACAGGATCATAAACGAAGTCCGCGGGGTCAACCGCGTAGTGTACGATATCTCCAGCAAACCCCCCGCCACAATCGAGTGGGAATAGAAACCGCTGAAACTTTTTGGAGCCGACAAGATGAAGCTTTTTACCTTTTTTTTTGCAATTGGTGTAACTATGTTTATGACAGGCTGTTCAACTCTCGACCGCGGCGCCCTGACCGCAACGGCTCTTCGTTGCGAATACCGCCAGGACCCCCTTGGTATTGATGTCAAAGCCCCGAGGCTTTCCTGGATACCCCGCTCCCAAAAGCCCGACCAGAAACAAAGCGCCTATCAGATCGTCGTCACAGGCTCGGAAGAAAACCTCAAAAAAAATACGGGCGATCTCTGGGATACTGGCAAAGTCACTTCTGACAAATCCAGCCACATAGTATACAACGGCGTAAACCTCGCAAGCCAAACCCGATGCTACTGGAAGGTCCGCATCTGGGACAAAGACGGCCGGCCCTCCGGCTGGTCCAAACCGGCGAAATGGTCAATGGGCCCGACTGAGCCGGCCGACTTCAAGGCAAAATGGATTGGCCTTGACCAGCCCCGGTTCGACCATCCGACAAAATTCGAGAACGCTTACTGGATATGGTACCCCTGCAACGACCCGGCAAAGGCCGCGGCCGTCGAAAATCGAATGTTCATAAAAAAAATAGAAGTCAAAGACGCCGCGAAAATAAAAAACGCCTACCTCGCCCTCGCTGTTGATGACCACGTTCGTGTTTATTTGGACGGCGTATGGATCGGCGACAGGGGCAAGAACCCAAAGGCTATTAAAATCGACCTCTCACGAAAGCTCGAAACAGGCGAAAATACTTTCACATTTATGGTATCGAACCGCGGAGAAAGCGAAAACTCCGCCGGCCTTATTGCCGCCTTTTACATAGAGTACAACCAGGGCACGCCGACACTGGTTACAACCGACAGCTCTTGGCAAGTCTCCAAAGACCCCATCGACACGAGAAACTCGCCGGCAATTGACACCATCGAATGGATAAATTCGAAAGAAATCGGCCCCTATGGAACAGAGCCCTGGGGAAAGATCATATCCGAAGAATATATCCTGCCGGTGCCTTATTACCTCAGAAAAACCTTCTCTATCGATAAACCCATCAGCCGGGCAACCGTCTACGCTTCGGCGCTGGGGCTTTACGAACTCTCTATCAACGGCCGCAATGTCAGCACCGACCGTTTCACACCGGGCTGGACAGACTACAGAAAAAGAATCTATTACAATACCTGCGACGTCACCGAAATGCTCAAAAAAGGAAAAAACGCTATCGGCTCGATCGTCGCCGACGGCTGGTACGCCGGCCACATCGGCTGGAACGCCGACCGCGACCACTACGGAAAAAATACCCGCCTGCTCGCGCAGCTTTGCATCGAATATAAAGATGGCACAACCGAAACAATCGCCACGGACCGCTCCTGGAAAGCGAAGTACGGACCCTTTGTCGAATCGGATTTTCTTATGGGCGAAACCTACGACGCCCGCAGGGAAATACCGAACTGGAACCGCCCTGACTTCGACGA
>CAYNKU010000156.1:4165-5766 GCA_964397865.1 uncultured Pirellulales bacterium
TTTATCAGAACCGCCACATATAATATGGACGTCGCGGCGTTTTTCACGAAATGGCTCGTCGACCTCGAAGACGCCCAAAGCGAAGAAGGAGCGTTCCCCGACGTCGCGCCGCGCCTCGTAACCGACGGCGACGGAACCGCCGCCTGGGGTGACGCCGGCGTTATATGTCCCTGGACAATATACCACGTTTACGGCGACACCCGCGTCATCGAACAAAGATACGAATCGATGAAAAAATGGATCGACTACCTCCAGGCCCACAGCAAAGACCTCCTCCGTCCCGCTCGCGGCTACGGAGATTGGCTCTCCATAAAAGCAAATACCCCAAAAGACGTTATCGCCACCGCCTACTTCGCCTACAGCACTCGCCTGCTCTCGAAAATGGCCGCCGCAATAGGAAAAACAAAAGATGCCCAAAAATATCAACAGCTATTCGATGAAATAAAAACCGCCTTCAATAACGCTTATGTCGCAGAGGATGGGCTAATAAAAGGCGATACCCAGACCTGCTATGTCATTGGGTTATATTTCGACCTGCTGCCGAAAGAAAAACGCCCCCTCGCCGCCGACCACCTCGTCAGAAAGATCAAAGAGAAAAACTACCACCTCTCCACTGGCTTTCTCGGCCTGAGTTACCTGCTGCCGACGCTCACCGAAGCCGGCCGACTCGACCTCGCCTACCGACTGCTTAATAACGATACCTTCCCGAGCTGGGGCTACAGTATCAAAAACGGCGCAACAACCATCTGGGAACGCTGGAACGGCTGGACCGAAGAAGACGGCTTCGGCGACCCCGGTATGAATTCCTTCAACCATTACTCTTTCGGCGCGGTCGGCCAGTGGCTCTTCGCCACCGTCGCCGGTATCGATACCCGAAGCCCGGCCTATAAAAATATAATCATCCACCCCCGCCCAGGCGGTGGACTCACCTGGGCCAAAGCATCTTACAATTCCATCAGCGGCCTTATCGAAACCAACTGGCAAATCACAGATCAAAAATTCCAGCTCGACGTAACCATCCCCGCCAATACCACCGCGACCGTCTTTGTCCCGGCCCGAGACCCCCGAACCGTCCGATGTAACCGCAAATCAGCAAAGTTCGTGAAAGCTGAAAACAACTCAGCCGTCTTTGAGGTAGGCTCAGGAAAATATGAATTCACCTCCACCATCAACCTCAACGGCGCGCCGCGCGATACGAATAAATAACTCATCCGTTTTGACCGGTTACAGGTGGCTTATGACTCAAAAAATTAATTTTGGTGATATCAGCGGCGGCGTTTCACAACTCGAAAACGCAAAGGTCGTGATAGTGCCGGTCCCCTATGACCAGACCAGTACCTGGATAAAAGGCGCCGACAAAGGCCCCGAAGCTATCCTCGAAGCCTCAGCAAATATGGAACTCTACGATATCGAAACCGATTCCGAGGTCTATAAAAAAGGAATATTCACCGCAAAGCCGATCGAAAAATCCTCGACTCCCGAAGCCATGGTCGAGACCGTTAAAAATGCTGTCGCCTCGTATCTCGATAAGGAAAAATTCACCGTAGTCATCGGCGGCGAACATTCCGTCAGTCTCGGCTCGATCTATGCCCACCACGAAA
>CAYNKU010000157.1:0-5762 GCA_964397865.1 uncultured Pirellulales bacterium
TCCCCGCTTTCGCGGGGACAAGTTTACACCTGCGAAAGCAGGTGCGGGAATGACAGTGAGGAGCGGGAGTGAAAAAGCAACAGTTTCTTTTTAGAGATACCAGTGGAGAAAAATTTATTAACCGTAACGTTTAAGGAGCGAAAAGATGAATTGTAGACTATTCAGTCAGTGGAGGTTAGTCGCGGTGTGGGCGGTGTTTATTTTGTGTGTGGGGAGTTTTTGCTGCGGGGCGCGGGCGGCTGAGCCTGTGAAGATATTTCCGATCCCGCAGGAGGCTGAGAGTACGGGTCGGCAATTCGGGCTCGATGAGCAGACTGTGATAGTTGTGCCGGAGTATGCATCGGAGCAGGATATGCTTTTGGCGCGAACGCTTGTCGCGGATCTGAGTGACAGGTACGGCCTGGCGGCGAAGATCGAGCGGGAAAGTGAGGTTCCGGAAAATGGTAAGATCGTTTTGATGGGTTCGGTGACGAATCCGCTTATCAAGAAATACTGCGCGGAGAACGATGTCGAGGTGAGTGCGGCCAAACCCGGGGCGGAGGGGTATGTTTTGCAGGTCGGCGGGCGCGTAGTGCTTATCGCGGGCAGTGATGACAGGGGCGCTTTTTACGGGCTGCAATCTTTGAGGCAGCTAATCGAGAAGAAGGACGGTGAGGTTTATGTCGAGGGGGCAAACATTCGGGACTGGCCCTATAAGAAGTTTCGTGGGATTCGGATATTCGCGCCGGGGCACGAGAATATCGCGTTTTTCAAGCGGTTTGTTCGCGATTTTATGGCGCTATACAAATTCAATACGGTTGTGATCGAGTTCAACGCGACGATGCGGCTGGACAGGCATCCGGAGCTTAACGCCGGCTCGATAGATTTCTGGAAGGATATGAGTTATCGCAGGCGTAATTATCCTTACGGGGTCGGTAACAGGGAGGTGAATTCGACGCACTATGATACGGCGGACGGTGATATTCTTGAAAAGGACGATGTTGAGGCGATGGTTCGGTACGCGAAGAAGTATCATATCGAGGTTGTGCCGGAGATACCTTCGCTGACGCATAGTTATTATCTTTTGACGCGGCACAAGGAGCTTGCGGATGTGCCTCAGGAGGAGTGGCCGGATAGTTATTGTCCATCTAATCCGAAGACTTACGAGCTTTTGTTCGATGTTTTCGATGAGTATCTGGAAGTGATCAAGCCCAAGATGGTGCATATCGCGCACGATGAGTGGTTTATGCCGATCGGGTATTGTGAGTTGTGTAAAGGGAAAAAACAGACGGAGCTTTACGCATCGGATGTAAATAAGATCCATAATTATCTGAAGAGCAAGGGTATTAAGCTGGCGATGTGGGGTGACCATTTGCTTGAGGCAGTTCGTGGTAAGCAGTTCAGGGAGCGGACGACCGAAGAGGGTTATTCTTATAAGGCGCCGGGCGGGCTAAGTGAGGCTGAGGCGAGGGCGCTGATACCGAAGGACATTTTGATATTCAACTGGTTCTGGAGCACAGAGCGCAGTCCCAAACGTGAGGAAAACGAGGATAAGCTGGCGGAAATGGGCTTTAAGCAGTTGTTCGGCAATTTCCGGCCTCATATCAAAAACTGGGGCAGGAGAAGCGCGAAGGAGACTTTCCAGGGCGGTTCGCCATCATCGTGGGCGCCGACAAGTGAGTTCTGTATGGGTAAAGATCTGATGTATAATTTCCTTGGCTGCGCGAATCTTTTGTGGTCGACGCACTGGCCCGAGCAGGAGGAGGTGCTTGAGACGGTTCAGGAGATGATGCCGGAGATAAGGCGTAATTTGAGCGGCAGGACCGAGCCGAGTGCGGACGGTGATCCGGTAAGCGCGATAGATATTTCTTCTTATGTGAACGGGCCGGCGGACGGTAAGGTTCTTGGTGAGGATATAAGCTCTCTGGCGGCCGGGAAAGTCGGGGTTGACAGGAAGACTTTTAGTATTCCGGGCGGCGGAAAGAACGTCGTACTTGTGGGTGTCGAAGGGGAAGAGCCTAACCCGCTGCCTCGCGAGGTTAACGGAATCAAGATCGGCAGGGATGTTAGCAGTTTGATATTCCTGCACGCGTGCGCGAAGGAGGCCAGGCGTGAGAATTCGTACTGCCTGGTCTGGCCCATGGGTCTTGCGGATGATACGGTTGATTTACTGGGCTGGTATGAGGTTGTTTACGAGGATAATTACGTGATGACGATACCGCTTCGGTACAGTATAAATATTCTCGAGATGAAGAAGGGCAGCGGTAATTACTGTTACGGCGCGGACGCGGTGAAATGCTCGAAGGCGGGCGAGGATGAGGAGTTGACGTTTTTTGCGTTTGAGTGGAAGAATCCGCGGTTCGGCAAGAAGATCAAGGAAGTTAATCTCAAGGGCACGGAAGGATTTTACGGGCCGAAGCTGTGGCATGGCGACTTCAATCAGCCTGTTAAGACCAACGCGGTTATACTTGCGGGGCTTAGTGTGGTCGAGAAGCGGGAAGTTGAAATGGAGCCTTTGATCAAGTGGTAGAAAGTCAGAAGACAGAAGACAGAAGTCAGAAGCCAGAATAAGGATTCTTTGGCAAATGCGGCAAGGATGGTAACAAACCCCCTGCGGTGCAGGGGGCTAACAGAGGGAAAGGTAAGAAGGGTACGGAGAAAAATTTCAGCGCTGTCTTGCGGAAGTTGAGCAGGCGGCGCTGAAGTGCCTTTTGGGACTTTACACCCTCCCTTACGGTCGGGGCTTTGTTTGGTCGGTTTGAGTTAATAATCAGATGCAGGAGGTGTTCGGTTATGTTTGAGACAAGAAGAAGTTTTTTCTGTCTTGTTGCTGTTATTGGGGTGTTGGGAGTTTTGAGTCTTTTTGCTCGATGCGGGTATGGTAAAGGGGGCGGGGATATGGACTGGCCTGAGATTACAAAGGAGAGTCGGCCCTGGGCGCGGTGGTGGTGGCTGGGTAACGCGGTCGATAAGGAGAATTTGAGCCGGCAACTGCGGGAGTACGCCCAGAAGGGTTTTGGCGGTCTTGAAATCGCGACAATATACGGGGTCAAGGGTTATGAGGAGAGGTTCATAGAGTATTTATCGCCCGAATGGGTGGAGATGCTCAAGTATACTGTCGGTGAGGCGGAGCGGGCAGGTTTGGGGATCGATATGACGTGCGGGTGCGGGTGGCCTTTCGGGGGGCCTCAGATAGGCGATGAAGACGCGGCGGTTAGAGTGAATTTTAAGTCTTTTACTGTCGAAGGCGGCGCGAAGCTTAGTGAAAAGCTGCCGACGGAAAGAATCTAAGGTTTGATCGCGTACGGTGGAGACGGCAGGGTTTTGGATATCAGCGATAAGGCGGGCGGGGCCGGGGAGCTAAAGTGGACCGCACCTGCGGGGGCGTGGGAGGTTGTGTGCGTGTCGAGGCGGGCGAAGGTTCATCATGTGGAATACGCGCCGCCCGGGGGAGAAGGTCATGCGCTGGATCACTTTTCAGAGCGGGCATTGAAGAAATATGTCGCGCGTTACAGCGAGGCGTTCGCGGGGTGCAGGAAAGGGTTGGTGCGGAGCTTTTTTAATGATTCCTACGAGATGAGCAGTAACTGGACTTATGATATGTTCGAGCAGTTCGAGAAGCGCAGGGGATACGATCTTCGCGGGCATCTGCGGGAGCTTATGGGTAAGGGCGACGCGGAGACGGTCGCGAGGGTCAAGAGCGATTACCGGGAGACGATCTCGGATTTGATACTGGAGCGGTTCACGATACCGTGGGCCCGGTGGTGTAATTCGCAGGGCAGTATGGCTCGTAACCAGGCGCACGGAAGCCCGGGGAATTTGATCGATCTTTACGGGGCGTCTGATATCGCCGAGACGGAGATTTTCTGGCCGAGTTGTTTCGAGATACCGGGGGTTCGCACGGATAAATATTTCCCGCAGGAAAAGAAGCCTTATACGCCGAATATAGTGACGATGAAGTTCGCATCTTCGGGGGCGCACCTGACGGGCAGGAAGCTGACTTCATCGGAATCGTGTACTTGGCTTGGGGAGCATTTCAGGGTTGCGCTTTCGCAGATAAAGCCTGAGGTGGATCAGTTGATGGCTGCGGGGATCAATCATATATTTTATCACGGGACGACGTATTCGCCCGCAGGAGAGCAGTGGCCCGGCTGGTTTTTTTATGCGGCGACTCATTTCAATCCGGTGAATACGTGGTGGAAGGATGTTGGGCAGCTCAATAATTATATCGCGAGGTGTCAGAGTTTTCTCCAGGAGGGCGGAAGCGATGAGGATGTTCTGCTTTACTGGCCTCTTTACGATATCTGGCACAATAAAGAGAGGGGTATTCGGGGGTTCTGGGTGCAGGGTTCGTATAACTGGATGCGGGGGACGGACTGTTATGACGCGGCGAATATGATGCTGGCAAGGGGGTATTGTTTCGATTATGTTTCCGACCGGCTTATCGGGGGGCTTGATAATTCGGGTGGTGAGGTCGGTTCGCGTGGAGTGAATTATAAGGTTATCGTGATACCGAAATGCGATCATCTGCCGGTGGGTACGCTGGAGGGTTTAGTCGAATTGGCCGAAGGCGGCGCGACGGTAATTTTTAATAAAAGTTTGCCGGAGGATGTGCCGGGGTATGGTAATCTTGACGCGAGGCGGAGGAAATTCAAAGGGACTCTTTCAAAGCTGAATTTCAAACAGACGGGGCGGGATGGAGTGAGGCGGGCGTCGGTCGGTAAGGGACAAATTCTGTCAGGTGATGATCTTGCGGGTATGCTGGATGCTGCGGGTGTGCGGCGTGAGGAGATGGCGGATAAGGGGTTGAAGTTCGTTCGGCGGACGCACGGGCAGGGGCATCATTATTTCATTACTAACCTGGGTACGGAAGGTGTTGACGGTTGGGTGAAATTGGGTGTGAAGGCGAAATCGGCGGTGATGTTCGATGCGCTGACTGGCAGGCGAGGCGCGGCGAAGACGCGGGGCGGCGATGACGGGGCGATTGAGGTTTATGTTCAATTGCTGCCCGGGCAGTCGCGGATATTGCGGACTTTTGAAGTGAAAAAAATAGATGGTGAAAAGTGGCGGTATCTGAAGGAAAGCGGGGAGGGATATGAAATAAAGGGAATGTGGCGGGCGGAATTTGTCGAGGGCGGGCCTGAACTTGCGCCGGGGTTCGAGACGAGGGAGCTGTCGAGCTGGACAAAGATAGGCGGAGTAGCGGCGAAGGCGTTTTCGGGGACAGTTAGATATACGATTGGTTTCAATAAGCCGCGGGAGAAAGCGGAGGGATGGATACTTGATCTTGGCAGGGTTTGCGAGAGTGCGCGGGTCAAGATCAACGGGCGCGACGTCGGGGTATTGTGGAGCGTACCTTTCCGTATGGAGGTTGGTGAGTATCTCAGGGACGGTGAGAATACCCTTGAAGTTGAGGTGACGAATCTTATGGCGAATCGTGTCGCGGATATGTACCGGCGGAAGGTTCCGCAGAAAGAGTATTACTACACGAGATTTGTTAATATAATATATAAGCCTTTTGACGCATCGGGTTGGGAGCCGATGGAGTCGGGGCTGCTTGGTCCGGTGCGTTTGATTCCGGCGGCGCTGTTGGAAGGGGCTATGTGATATTTATGAGTGTTTGAGTTTATGGGCAGATGTATTTCCATTTTGGGTTCTACGGGTTCGATCGGCAAAAATGCTCTTCGAGTGATCGAGGCGCTGGGGGCGGAGTATAAAATTGAAGCGCTTAGTGCTAACAGCAGCGTTGAGCTTTTGGCGGAGCAGGCGAGGCGGTATAAGCC
>CAYNKU010000158.1:0-5724 GCA_964397865.1 uncultured Pirellulales bacterium
ATTCTAACGGCTTTACCTGTTCCCAATTTAGAGAAAGTCGAGTCCGGTAGACACGGTCAATACGTATAACATTAGGCCAGCGGATTTCAAATTCCTTTTTCTCAGCCACAGACTCGATCGCTGTCTTGGCAGTTGGCGGCGGTGGCGGGCCGTTTTCATCGGTTGTTTCGTGGGGAAGGAAGGTGAAGGGAACGCCGAAAATATTTACATACTCAGGTCTATAAAAACCCTTTTCGTCAAAGTCATCGTAAGAAGTCCTTCTCAAACCTCTGCCAACTACCTGCTCACAAAGCAATTGGCTTGTAAAAGCACGCAAGCCCATAATATGTGTTACTGTTTTGGCATCCCAGCCCTCAGATAGCATCCCGACTGAAATTACTTTCTGTATCTGCTCTCCTGGCTCACCTCTTTTACCTACTGTATCAACTGCTTCTCTAAGCTGCTCTGCAAGCTCTGCTTTTGTCAACTTTCGCACAGGTTTTTCTTTCTCTGCTTCTTCATCAGCAACGCTGACAGACGACAACACATCGTCCTTAGCTTCTGCCATTTCAAGCACTTTCGAGTCAATATGCAGTATCCGCTCTGTATTACAAAGCTCCTCGATATGTATTTTTTTGTGGTCGAAGGCATATTTTATTCGAGCGGCAGTATATGTAGTATTTGCAACAGAAATCATTACAGGTGGTGTTGGCTGACCCGCTTCTTTCCATTTTTCTGCTGTTTCTTTCCAGTCTATTCCCAAAAGATAATAACCATTTATTACCAAGTCCGGCAGCGGTTCGTGTTCCTCAGCCTTTCGGTTTATGTCATCTTTTACGGAAGGGTCTTGATAGATATGGTACAATTTTGGCTTATACGTTTTTGCGTCAGGTAAAGCATCATCTCTTACTACTACACGAGGCGTTTTGACCAAGCCTGACTCAATTGCATCATTCAAGCCGAAATCACTTATTACCCAAGCGAAGAGTGTTTCTTCGGAAGTCCGTTTACCTGAGGGGGCAAAGGGTGTAGCTGAGAAATCAAAGCAGTTGAGAACACTCCGTGTTTTATGTATTCTATCCAGTCCGCCTACCCAAATAGTTGCCTCCTCGGCGCTGTCCTTCATATCCCGCATTCGCATATACTTGCCGTGAGCCTCTGGATTGTACCGCCAAGCGTGATGAGCTTCATCGTTTATCACAACAATATTTTTGGCTTTAGACATATCGCCGAGGACTTCTCGTACATAGGCTTCATTGCTCTTTACACCGCGTTTATCAACGCTGCGTTTTCTGGCAATTTGTTCTTCTGACTCCCAGCCTAACTTATGCCAGTTAAGAATGCGGACTTTGCCTTGTCTCAGTTTTTCAATAAGACCAGCGGGAACAACACCGAACTCGTCATAATAGTTACCTTTGCCGAAGGGTTGTAAAACCTTGAGACGCTCTTTGACGGTAAGACCAGGCGCAATAGCCAGAATATACTTTGAGAATCTGGTATCCTTCGGATATGTAATTTTGTTCAAGACCTGCCAGGCTATGAGCATCGCCATAACAACGGTCTTGCCGGAGCCGGTTGCCATTTTTGAGCATAGACGTACTAAATCACCATCTTTTTGTATATCGATTCCGACCTTTTCAGAAGCCTGTGCTTCGATAAGCCATATAAGAGTCTCTATAGCTTCAAGTTGGCAGAAGAAAAACGGATACTCACGTTGGTTTTTATCGTACCAATGCTCTAAAAGCCGTTTAGTTATTCCAGTTATTCCAGGATAGCCATTATCACGCCAAGTTTTTATACGAGAGCGGATTTGATTGACCAGCGGAAGCAATACGAAAAGTCCAGGGTCGTCAAAAGACTTTGAATCAGGTGTGGCGATTATATAACCGGCAGGACGGCGACCTTGTCTTTTATCGAAAGTCCTTTTTTCCCGTTCGTAGTACCAATGAAGCTTCGGTTCGGTATAAGGTGAATTGATTATAAGATGGTCTATTTTCTCTTGGCCCATCAGTCAACATCCAAAATCTTCAAACTCTCAATTCCTCTGTCATCAATTATTTTTACAGCAACCCGTTTATTATCACCGGCTTCAAATGGCAGGGACACTGTGCCGCGATAAGCTTCAATAAGCTCCTCATTAATTTCCGCTTTAAGGTTTTTTGCCAGTCGTGACCAGCCGTCTTTAGGCCCTGCCATTGGGAA
Organism: uncultured Pirellulales bacterium; assembly: GCA_964397865.1. Lineage (GTDB taxonomy): Bacteria > Planctomycetota > Phycisphaerae > Sedimentisphaerales > Anaerobacaceae > CAYNKU01. The sequence goes on from CAYNKU010000158.1 coordinate 2,182, forward strand.
AAATACCTGTCTTGGCAAGAGACTTCTTCCATCGTAGTCAGTATCGAGCATCCACATTGCGATCTTGTCTGTACCCCCAGAGTCAATATTTCCGGTTCTGGTGTTATAGTAATCAAAGCCGAGTACCTCAACTTGATATTTGCCAGTGTCTTCACCTTTTTCGATTTTCTTAAGTTTCACATCCGGCTGACCAATAAGCCAGAAACTCTCATTGCTTGAGCGTTTCTTCTTCAAATCGTCTGTGAGTAAGTCTGCATTCATTTGAGCTTTGAGCAGTGTTACACCGGGCCAGTCGGTTTCATCAATGTCTTTAGCTGCTTCTGGGTCAAACTGAAAAGCTGCAAAGACGATAATTTTAGGTTTTGGCACAAGTAATTGTGCTTCGTCTATTGCTAAAGCAACCTGTCTTTGTTCGAGCGGTTGATGTTCCGGACCGAAGGATATAACCGCCCTTTGGGGATTATCCTCTTTTGTTTCTGCGTCAGCATGAAGCCAGTGGGTTCCACCAAACGGCTCTACACGTGAAAACTTAATTCTCTGACCTGCTTTGCCACGGATACCGGTCTTAAGGAGTTCATCACGCCATTCGGACTGGCGCAATGTCTCACCTGAACGGACAACAGATTCATCGCCTACTTGTTGTTTCTCAATCTCATCTAAAGGTTTTACTGCCTGAGCTGGAACTGCCTCAACAGTAAACGGCCCTGTTACACGTGCTTTTTTGCTGTCTTTTAAGGGTTGGTCGTAGAGAGTTTCTTCTGCCGCCGGTTCATTATTGGCAATGGATTTAAGTGTAATGTGTGGCACGGTCTTGTATTTGAAGCCGCTGCCAACGCCTTCTGTTTTGTGTGCAAGTTGATAGTAATCAAAAAGGGAGGTCATTATCCGCTGCTTGGCAAGTGTAATCGACACACGGGACGTATCGCAGGTAATCCAGCGTCTTCCCCACTGCTCAGCTACATAGGCGGTCGTACCACTGCCACAGGTTGGGTCAAAGACTAAGTCGCCTGGGTCTGTAGTCATTAGTGTACAGCGGATTACTACCTTTTCTGAAGTTTGGACAATATATCTTTTGTATTGTTCTGATAGTTGTTCTGCCCAAATGTTATGTATAGGAAATAAGGGAAAATCATTAATATATCGCTTGTAACGGAGTGTATTTCCTGTAACTATAATTCGATTAGCACGCTTTAATCGTTCCATTCCATCAGGATAGTTTGCTTTCCAATGCGAATTTCGGTTTGGTCTATATATCTTTCCTTCAAATTCAAAAGGTTGGTCTTGTGAAGAAGGGTCTTGGGACTGAAGGTCTCCTTTAGAGAACACTCTGGCGTCAGTTGGTATAAGCTGTGGTTGTTGAATTTCTTCCTCAGTTAGGTTTCTACAGATTCCATCGGCCAACTCAACAAAGGAATAACCCGAAGTACCTATTATTCCTAAATCTTTAATCTTAAATAGTTGACGATACTTGATTTTCGCCTTTTCCTTTGCATACCAGCACAAGTAATCACCTGCCCTGGACAAGGTCGTGGACTGAAATCCGCTGGTCGTGCAGAAGCTAATCAGACTTATAAAATTCTCTTCTTTAAACACATCATCCATTAAACATCTTACTAAGTGGACGTTTTCATCGGAGATTTGGACAAAGCAGGAACCGGATTCTGAGAGTATTTCTCTGGCTAAAAGCAGCCGGTCGCGCAGATAAGTCAGATACGAATGTATTTCCAGTTCCCAGGTATCCCGAAACGCCTTTATCATTTCCGGCTCGGCGGTCAAGTCTTCGTCTTTGCCTTCTTTAACATCGCGTTTATTGACAAACGGCTGAAAGTTTGAACCATACTTTATACCATAAGGCGGGTCGATATAAACCATCTGAACCTGACCGGCCATTCCTTCTTTTTCCAACAGACTGTTCATAACCATAAGTGAATCTCCTGCAATCAGCCGGTTCGACCAGTTATGAGCGTGTTTGTAGAACTGTATAGCATCCCGTAGCGGCGGATTTTCTTCAAGAGAATCGAACAGGCTTGGCTGATATTGCGGGCCGTTCCTTTTTCTAACGGCTTCTATAATCGTCTTAGGGTCTATTCGCTCGTGAACGTGCAGGGAGACTGTCGGCACTTCAAAGGATGTATGCTCCGCTTTACCTGCCCAGACGAGTTGTGGGTCTAAATGAGGGTCAAACTCGTATTTCGTTTTCTGGCCGGTATCTTTGTCAGTATCCGGCGTAACCAGCCCCACCGGCGGGTTGTTCAACCTTTGCTTGTCTCTATGGTCGTACTGCTCGATAGGTTTCTTCGTCCGCTTTTTAGCTTTTTTCCTGCGTCTCGCCATAATAGCCCCTCAAAATACACACCAGGTAAACCTGCTTATCATTATCATAATAGTAACACTTCGACATTGTCAAGCAAGGATATTTACAGCAAATTGTTGCCATTTAAGCTATAATCCCGCAGAATGACAGGCATGGAAAGGGCTGAAATAAAAAGTATAGCTGATTATCTCAAAGACCTCGAAGAAGGTCTGTACGAATGGGACTATCGAGGGATAACTACGCAAGGCCAACTGACTGAACTCTATCGGATTGTCAAACGGCTGATGGACGCAACATACGAGACCAAGGACCAGGAGCTTAAGCCGCTATTGGCAACGTTGGAATACAAAGCCCGTAAGTGCAATGATTGTACAGGCACGGCCCCGGTTCGGCACCGGCCGGTGATTTTTTTCTCTTTCTGAGTACTGCAACTTAAACGAATACCTTAAGTCATGTAAGTCTAAAGGTGACCTGCCGAGCATCTGTGGTTATGCTGTTTATTTGGAGGTAGCTGAGTCAACCATACAGTTGTGGGGGAAGAAAAACAAAGAGTTTTTACGGTCTTTGGGAAAACTGCTGTCGATTTCCAAACAAACCCTTATGAATAAAGGGCTTAAAGGTAAATACAGCTCGGAAGTTTCTTGAGTTTTTTGAGTCCATAAAAAAGAAGACTTTTCGGAGTTTTCGGAGTCCTTAAAAAAGGGGCGAAAACACCTGTGTCGAGTGTGATTATATCTGTTTTATGGGCGATAAGCAAAGGGAATATTGCCTATGACTGTCCAGGCGAATATAATGAGCAACATATCAAGTAGCAAAGCTTAAAATCATTGATTCGGGACGGCAGGTCGCTCCTGCCAAGCGGCCTGGCCTTTGGCAAGTTTTTTTCACCTGCTAACCTGCCAGAGACCGGACCGACCCAAAAGAAAGCAGGTGAATTGTGGATATACAGCGACTTCGTCAGATTCTCAATGAACTCAATCCCATTTTTTGGGATTCCGAAATTGACCGCCAACTTGAGGCGAGCGATTATCCGAACCAATCCCCTATTGAATCCGCCGAGTATCGCTATAGGATAGCCTTGCGTAAGATTGAAAGCAGGTCATCTGAAAAAAAACGCTTTAATAAACTTCCCAAAAAAGTTGAGGAATGCTTATCTCCTTACGATAAGGTCTTTGAAGTATTGCCGGAGGAATTTACAAGTCCGTTTGCTAAACAGGTTCTTCTTACCC
>CAYNKU010000159.1:0-5706 GCA_964397865.1 uncultured Pirellulales bacterium
TGCCTCGCAGTACGCCCAAGCTTGTCGCGGGCCTGAGGGGGATCGGTGTGCCGGCCGAGTGGCTCGAATGGCACGGCCATAACGATCTTCACAAGGTTCAGGCGAACGCCGCGGCGGCGTGGCTTTACGGGTGCTGTGCGGCCAATACCGCTGTATTCGGATTCGGCGAGCGAACGGGTAATCCGCCTCTCGAGGCGATGGTTGTCGAGCATGCGCAGATAAAGGGTATGGCAGAAGGCGTTAACTATGCCGCGATAACCGAACTTGCGAATTACGCCAACAAGGAGCTTGGCTTTAGTATTCCGCATAATTATCCGCTGGTCGGCAGCGATTTCAATGTTACCCGGGCCGGTATTCACGCCGACGGGCTTCTCAAGAACGAAGAGATTTATAACTGCTTCGATACCGACAAACTTCTCAATCGTCCTGTGAGTGTGGCGATTACGGACAAGACCGGGGCGGCGGGCATCAAGCACTGGGTCGAAACAAGATACCAGATCGAGATCGCCAAACACGATCCGCGGGTAGCCAAGATAAAGGACAAGATCGACGCCGAGTATCTCGACAACAGGGTTTCAGCGATTTCGGATAATGAAATGTTTGCCTGGACCCGTGAGGTTTTTGGCGATGAATTGCCGCCTTTGAGGTAAATTACTTGTCGGAGAGAAAGATCAAAGCGGTATTGTTCGACCTTGGGGAAACTTTGCTGACGTTCGGCAGGGTTGATACACTCGGTTTTTTTCGACAGGGGGCGAGGCTTGCGTATGATTTTATCGCGGGCAGGGGCCGGCGGCTCGGCGGCTTTGAGCTTTATTACTGGCGGAGCCTGATATCTCTGCGTTTGCATCATTTGCTTTCCCGGATTACGGGCAGGGATTTTGAGGCGCTCGGGCTGTTGAAAAAGGCGGCCGCGAAAAAAGGTATAGAGCTTAGCCAGAGCGATTGGGAAAATGTCGTATGGCTTTGGTATGCGCCGCTTAGTAAGGTCGGTTGCGCGGAGCCTGATATAACACAAACTCTGGACGGGCTGAAAGAAGCGGGCTTGAAACTCGGGATCGTTTCGAATACTTTTATAAACGGCTGTGTTCTTGACAGGCATCTGAAACAGGTGGGGATATCGGACTTATTTGATTTTCGGCTTTATTCGTACGAGGTTGATTTTCGCAAACCTGACCGCAGAATATTCGAAGCGGCGGCTGAAAGGCTCGGGCATAAGCTGGAAAACATAATGTTCGTGGGCGATCGGATCGATAATGATATAAAGCCTGCGCTGAGACTCGGAATGACCGCGGTGCTAAAAGACGCCTATACCAACAAGGGCAAAAAAGTTCCGCAGGGGGCGTGGAAAGTGAATCTGCTTTCGGAGCTGCCGGGTTTGATCGAGAGGATCGAGGCGGAATAAATTTTGCGCGGGTTTTAGTTCCCGATCGATGGCAGAAGATTTCGTATGAGTGCAGTAAATATGGATACGGCTTTTCAAAAGTGCATTAATCCGGCGTGCGGGGCCGAGTATGATTGCGGTCAGTCGATATTCAAGTGTCCTTCGTGCGGCGAACTTCTGGATATCAGATACAATTGGGATAAGATTCGGTTGCCGGAGCAGCTTGGTGAATTTTCCCGGCGCTGGGCGGGACGTGAAAATCGGCTGGATTATTCGGGGGTGTGGCGGTTTCGTGAGCTGCTTGAATTCTGCCCGGACGAATACAAAGTCAGTATTGGTGAGGGGCAGACAATTTTAGAGCGGAACCGCGGATTGGCGCAGCATCTTGGTATGGGCGGCGATCGTCTTTATCTTCAATACGAGGGGATGAATCCGTCGGGCTCGTTCAAGGATAACGGGATGACGGCGGCGTTCAGTCACGCGATGATGGTGGGGCCCAAATCGTGTGCGTGCGCTTCTACGGGTAATACCTCGGCGGCGGTGGCTTTGTACGCTCATCACTGCGGGATGAAATGCACCGTGTTTGTGGGTTCGGGCAGGATCGCGTTCGGCAAGCTGAGCCAGGCGATGGATTACGGCGCACGGACGGTTCAGATACAGGGTGATTTCGATGACTGTATGAAACAGGTTCAGAATGTCTGCGAGAAGCTCGGGTTTTATCTGCTGAATTCCCTCAATCCGTTTCGGCTCGAAGGGCAGAAGACGATAATGTACCGGATCATCGAGGGTATGGGCTGGGAGGTGCCGGACTGGGTTATTGTGCCGGGCGGCAATCTTGGCAATTCCAGCGCGTTCGGCAAGGCTTTTTACGAACTCAAGGAGATCGGCCTGATCGATAAGATTCCGCGGATGGCGATAATTAACGCGACCGGTGCTGATACACTTACCGAGCTTGTGAATAATAAAGCTCTGCGTTGGAACGGCGGCGAGGTCGACCAGAAAATTATAGACGATTACTACGCGGAGTTGACGGCGCGGAATTTTTCGCCTCATACATGCGCATCGGCGATAGAGATTTCAAGGCCCGTGAATCTTAAAAAATGCCTCAGGGCGATTGAGATTTGTGACGGGGTCGTTCGGGCGGTTACCGATGACGAGATTCGTGACGCCAAGGCGCTGGTGGGTAAATACGGGCTCGGCTGTGAGCCGGCGTCGGCGGCGACGATCGCGGGACTGCAGGGGCTTTTGGCTGAGGGGGTAATCGGATCCGATGAAAGGGTGGCGTGTGTATTGACCGGCCATATGTTAAAGGACCCCGATGTGACGGTCAATTATCATAAAGAAAAACAGGGCCGATTCAGCAATCTGCCCGTGGAAGTGCCGAACGATCTGGAGAAGATAATCGCCTTGATAAATTGAACGTGAGGGCAGGGGGGTTAATACGGTTTTTGATTTCGCCTGGCGGAGATTTTGTTTGAGTGTTTTTTCACTTCTTTGGCAAGGGTCGTGATATCGCCGGGCCAATTATCGCCTGCGTAAGATTCGAGCAGGAGTTTTCTCGAATTTTCGTCGAAGTATTCATCGAGCATACTGTGATCGAGTCTTGCGAGATTTTTTATATATTCACGGGTATTTGAAAAGTTGTTTTTCATGCGGTGCAGGTCAATAAAGGCGAATTCGTATCGGCTGTTTCCATCGGGGTCTTTTTTTTCATCGATGAAGATGTGCCAGATATAGAGGTCGGGCAGACTGATTCCGGCGTCGTGGATTTTTCGGATCGTTCGGGCAAGCGAGACGATTATTTTTTCCTTTTGCGGCACGGGCAGTGTCGACCAGTTTTGCTTTACGAAATCGGTCATGCAGATGCTTTGCAGTTCGGCGGTGATCAGGAAAGATTTTCTTTCGATGCCGAGAGTTGTCCTCAAGCCGCAGCAGACAGGCAGATATGTTCGAATACCGTTATTGAGCAGGGTTTTTGCGTTGTGCCATTCGCAGGCGGCCTGCGAATAGAGTTTTCCGAAATTGCGAAGGGCAAAGAGCATATCCTTTAAGTGGGGCTCGTGAAATCGTTTCATGTAGAAAGTTCTGCTTTTGTCGCCGACGGGGAAAGTGATGACCCGGACGTTTCGTTTTGTGTTTTCGTTTATTATTTGCCCGGCGGAGTAATTATAGAAATCGTCAAAGGATTCGAGACCCCAGGCGGCGAAGAACTCTTCGAAGTTTTCCGAGAAGATAATTTTGTCCACGCGATATTCCTTTATCAAAAGCTTCGGGCAGTTTAAATCGCACTTGCGATCGGGTCAATGGTAATCTGGGGTAAGGGGCAATATTCGGCCGGGGCAGGCAGGTCTGTCAGGCTGGCAGGTTCGACTGCAATTTTGCCAGATGCCCGCCGGCGGGGAGCAATAACATAAGGTGCTGTAAAAAAGGGATTTGCGTTAATATGGCCGATGGTTGGTTCTCTGGCACGGCATTTGCTCAAATAGCAGGAGTATGGTTTCTGAATTGACAGAATTAGAAGAGATCAATGTCCTGGCCAGTGCGGCGGACTGGGGCTGGCCTTTGGCGCTGAACGAGATATTTCGACCCCGGGGCGTTAACCTGATGGTTGCGCGGAGCGCACCGGAGTTTGTGAACGTTATCCGGCAAAAGCGTATCCATACGACTATTGTCGATATAGACGCGGAAAGATCGAGCGGCCTGGCGACGCTGAAGATCATCCGGATGAATTACCCGTCGCTGCCCTGCATAATGCTGACAAGTAAAGTGTGTGAGGATATCCTGGCGAGCGCGCTGAAGCTGGATGTTTTCGGCGTTATCGACAAGCCTGTGGATATGGGTATTTTGCGGGGGCAGTTGAACAGGCTTTTTATCAAGAAGTATAACAGCGATGTTTTTTCGGATTAAGTTAAAAGGTAAATAGAAAGTTATCAGGTTTTAATTTTAGAAGGAGTAAAGTCAAGATGAAGATTCGACCATTGGCAGATAAAGTTCTTGTGCAGCGGATGGAAGCTGAGAATAAGACCGCTGGCGGTATTGTGCTGCCTGATACGGCTAAGGAGAAGCCGCAAAGAGGCAAGATCATCAGTGTGGGCGAGGGCAAGGTTCTCGATGACGGCACGGTCAGCAAGATGCAGGTCAAGAAAGGCGATACCGTTATTTTCCAGAGCTATGCGGGCACGGAGATTAAGATAGACGGGCAGGAATATCTGATTATGGATGAGTCGGGTATTATGGCCGTCGTCGAAGACTGAATTTAAATAGAACGAATTATTAAGAAGGAGAAGAAGCTATTATGGCAGCTAAAAAGATAGCGTTTGGCGCCGATGCAAGAGGCAAAATTTGCGAAGGTGTGAAGAAACTGGCCAGGGCGGTAAAAATAACGCTTGGTCCCTGCGGCAGAAATGTAATTTTGGAAAAATCGTACGGTTCGCCCACCGTTACCAAGGACGGCGTAACGGTCGCCAAGGAGATCGAGCTCGAGGATTCGTACGAGAATATGGGCGCCCAGATGGTCAAGGAAGTGGCATCGAAGACCTCGAATGTGGCCGGCGACGGTACTACGACCGCGACGATCATGGCGGAGAGCATTTTCGTCGAGGGCCTGAAGAATATCACCGCCGGCGCCAGCCCGATGCAGGTCAAGCGCGGGATCGATGAGGCGGTCGATGCGATGGTCGGTGAATTGCAGAATATGAGCATTCCCGTGGAATCGGGTAAGCAGATCGAACAGGTCGCGACGTGCTCGGCGAACCAGGATGTCGAGATCGGTAAAAAAATGGCGGAAGCGATGGACAAGGTTGGCAAGGACGGCGTTATTACCGTCGAAGAGGGCCAGAGTCTTGAAACCGTTGTGGAGCTGGTCGAGGGTATGCAGTTTAACAAGGGGTATCTCAGCCCGCATTTTATTACGAACCTCGAGAATATGACCGTCGAGCTCGATAAGCCTTATATCCTCGTGCACGAGAAGAAGATCAGCTCGATAAAGTCTCTTGTTCCGGTTCTTGAGAAGGTATCGAAGCAGGGTAAGCCGCTTTTGATTATCGCCGAAGACGTCGAGGGCGAGGCGCTGGCGACGCTGGTAGTCAATAAACTGCGGGGTGTGTTGCAGGTCGCGGCGGTTAAGGCGCCCGGTTTCGGTGACAGGAGAAAGGCGCTTTTGAGCGATATAGCGGTATTGACCGGCGGTGAAGCTATTTTCGAGGACCTCGGTCTTCAGTTGGAAAATGTCGAACTCAGGCAGCTCGGCAGGGCCAAGAAGATAACGATCGATAAAGACAATACCACGATCATAGAAGGCGCGGGCAATACGGCCGACATCAAGG
>CAYNKU010000160.1:0-5693 GCA_964397865.1 uncultured Pirellulales bacterium
GCCAAAAAAATGGACTGCGACATAAAAACCATAAACCGTGCGATCGAGCGGATGAGCAAGTTCGATACCTCACCGGGCCTGCAAATCGGCCCGGACCGCAATATCCCCATCTCCGCCGACGTCATAGTCGAATTCTCCGAGGAATCGGATAGTTTCATCGTTCGCCTCGCCGACAGCGACCTGCCCCGCCTGCGGGTCAGCGACTATTACTCGAAAATGTATAAAGATACCACCGCTGACGAAAAGACGCGAAAATTCCTGCGAAACAATATCCGCTCGGCTCAATGGATAATAGAAGCGATAGAACAGCGAAAAAATACCCTCCTCAACGTCACGCGGTCGGTAGTAAAACATCAGAGAGCGTTTTTCGAAAAAGGTACCCTCCACCTCAAGCCCCTGCCGATGTCGAAAGTCGCCGACGATATCGGCATCCATCTCGCCACCGTCTCAAGGGCCGTAGCCGGAAAATACCTCCGGTGCGACCGGGGAATACTGCCGCTTAGAAAATTCTTCAGCGGCGGAACCGAAGACATCCACGGCGACGCACACAGTTGGCACGCGATAAGGGCCAAACTGCAAAAGATAATCGACTCCGAAGATAAATCCAAACCTTTAAGCGACGACCAGATACGAAAAAAACTCGCTCGCGCCGGCATCAATAACCTCGCCAGAAGAACCGTCGCAAAATACCGAAAACTCCTCGACATCCCCGCCGCCAGATTTAGAAAAAAATATTAATCCGCCTTACCTCCCGCATAACCGGCTTTGATTATTGACATCGTCCGCGAATCGGATATATAGTATAATCCGGTTGCGTTGGTTGTTTTTGCCGACGGATTGGCAAAACGGATATTTTAACATTAAACGGAGTGCGAAAATGGACCCCGCAATTTTCAAAGCTTACGATATCAGGGGAACTTACCCCGACCAGATAGATGAACAAGGCGCCTGGAAAATCGGCTATGCCGCCGCACAGTTCCTCCGATCAATGCTCCGCGGCTACGAAAGGGGCCAGGCCAACGCACAGTCCGTCTGCGTCGGCAGAGACATGAGAATACACAGCGAGGTACTGCTCGACTCTCTCGTCGAGGGTATGAACGCTACCGGCGCAAACGTCATCGATATCGGTATGATCGATACACCGCAGATGTATTTCGCCGTCAATCATTTAGGTACCTGCGGCGGTGTCCAGGTAACCGCCTCTCACAATCCCGCCAAGTACAACGGCTTCAAAATATCGGGCCTAAAAGCAAAACCCGTCGGCGTCGACACAGGCCTCAAAGACATCGAACACATCGCCATGGCACTGCTGCACACCAAAGGAAGAATCGACGGCTCCATCGAAAAAGTCGACCTCACCGAAGAGTACAAAAAATTCATACTCAAGTTTCTCGAACCCGGACTAAAGCCCCTCAAAATCGCCATCGACGCCTCCAACGGTATGGCGGGGAAAATGGTCCCGGCGGTCTTCGGCGATCTGCCGATAGAGATAATACCAATCAATTTCGAGCACGAGGGAATTTTCAAACACGAACCTAATCCGCTCGTCGAGGAAAATCTCGCCGAGGTCAAAAAGGCCGTGAAAAAACACAATTGCGATTTCGGTATATGCTTCGACGGCGATGCCGACAGGATGATGGTCGTTGACGAAAATGCTGAAAATATCGGCTGCGACCTGCTCACCGCCCTGATGGTTCCGTATTTTCTCGAAATCGCGCCCGCTGCAGCCGTCGTATACGATCTCCGCAGCAGCCTGGTCGTCTCGGAGGAGATATTGAAATACGGCGGCACTCCACGCCGCGAACGTGTCGGCCACGCCTTTATGAAAAAAGCACTGCGGGATTCTCACGCCGTCTTCGGCGGCGAACTCTCCGGCCACTTCTATTACCGCGACAACTTCTACGCCGATTCGGCCGCCCTGACAATGGTCCATATACTCAACATTGTCAGCCAGGCCGATAAACCCCTTAGCGAAATCATCGCACCACTTAGAAGATATCACACCAGCGGCGAACTCAACTTCAAGGTCGATGACAAAAAAGCCGCGATGGACGAGCTGGCAAGGCTCTTCCGCGAAGGACAGATCGATAACCTCGACGGTGTAACCGTTCGTTTCAAACAGTGGTGGTTCAACTGCCGCCCGAGTAATACCGAGCCCCTCCTAAGACTGAATGTCGAGGCAAAAACCGCAGAACTCCTCGAAGAAAAACTCACGCAAATACAAAAACAGCTCGGCAAACCCGTATAATTTACGCCGCCCGGAAAAATTGGAGGCATCCGATAATGAAACTTGACTTATCCACACTTCGCAAGGCTGTTGAATCTCTCGAAAAGACCGTTAATATCGCCGATGACAAAAATTTTATGTCAGGACTCAACGACGATCAAAAGAACGCCATAAGGGCAGGCGTCATACAGAATTTCGAAGTGGCCTACGAATTCTGCTGGAAATATATGCAGAGATGGCTAAAGGAAAACGCTGCCGGTGGAGAGGCTGAATTACCTCGTACCCGAAAGGAGTTATTTCGTATGGCCGCGCGTTACGGCCTGATCAAAGACCCGCTGCCCTGGTTTTCTTTCGGTGACGCACGCAATCTTACTTCCCACACCTATAATGAAGAAAAGGCCGAATCCGTATATAATTCAGCGGTGGATTTCATAGATGACGCCAGGCATCTGCTGGAAAAACTGGAAAAAAGAAATGATTAACATCGAAGAAGAATATTTAGCCGAAATTCGCCGAATCCTAAATGAGCAGGCACCCGACTGCGAAGTGCGGGCATTCGGGTCACGGATTGAAGGTAAAGCCGATAAATTCTCCGACCTTGATCTTGCGCTCATCTGCGATGAAAAATTGGACTGGCGCAGGATCGAGCTATTGAAGGATTCCTTCGCCTCGTCCAATCTGCCGATGTCCATAGACGTAATCGACTGGAACGCCGCTACAGATGAGTTTAAGGCAGGTATAGGAAAGAATTACGAAATTATACAAAGGAAGCAATGAACCTTTTAAGGGGACAGCAATGCAAATTACTACCAAAACATTTCAAACACCCAACGGCCTCGTCGAAGGCGTTCAGACCAAATGGCCCGGCTTTAGCGTCTTGCTCGTCACCGGCTCCAAAGGGTTTTTAGCCTGCCCGGCCATTGATGTCGAAGCCTCGGCCCGCTACGGCGCAGCCGCCGCTCTCGTCGAAAGCACACCCGACAACCCCATCGGCACTCTCGATCGCTTCCCCGACAGAAAAATAACCGTGGTCAACGAAAACGCCCGAAAGCTCGGGATCACCGAAGGTATGCCCGTCACCGACGCAATGGCCCTGATAGCATAACTGTCGTCTTTTTAAGGAAGGGGAAAAAATGAACAGACAAAAATCCTGGCTTATCGCCGCAATAGCTGCCCTGATATTAACATCGCCGCTGGCTGTCGGATTGGAATTATCCGGCCCCGATGCCTCCCTCATCGATAAACACAACCTCGCCGGCATAAAAAAGCTGTCTGTATATGTGCTGCCCACTTTTGCCGAACCCGATGGGATTACCTTTGACCGGACAAAACTCGAAAGAAAAGTCGAACAGAAACTAAAAGACGCCGGCATTGATGTTGTTGCCGCGACATCTATAGGCCCTGGAGTCAGGCCCGCCGGCAATATCCCAGAACTTAGAATTTATATAGCCGCCCTCAAAATCGACCCTCAAAAATACGTCTTCTACATCGATACATCGGTAGCGACAATGGTTAATTTGCCCACTTTGCCCGGCCGGTCTTTCATGGCCGGGATATGGAGAGCCCGGCCCGTTATGACCATCATCGGCCCCGACACTATCGCCGATTCGCTCGAAAAAGCCGTTTCCCCCCAGGTCGATGAATTCATCCTCGCATACCACGCGGCGAACCGCGAAAATCCTGCCCCCGAAAAGACCCCGGCCGCCGCCGATACCGAAAAAAGGATCTCGCGCCGTGCGCAAAGATCACAGCAGGTAAGCTATAAATTCGTCGCCTCGAAAAACAGCAAAGTTTTTCATAAGCCCGATTGCCCGTTTGCCAAAAGAATCAAACCCGAAAACCTCGTAACTTTTAAAAGCCGCAGCGAAGCCGTCCAGGCCGGAAAAAGACCATGCAAACGCTGCAATCCCTGAAAAGCTCCCTAACCCGCCGACTCATTAAAACCGGATTATTCTTGTGTATTTCGCTGCCGGGGGGTATACTTCACCGCGGACAAAATCTCATTTTTTAAAAAAATCGAAGAGGTGTGAAATGACCAACAAAATTAATCGCCGTAATTTCCTCAAAAAATCCGCGATCGCTTCAGCCGCCGCCCTCGGTTTTAGCTTCGAAGAAAAGGCCCTTCTGGCAAAAGATACTGCCAAAACACCCGTCAAGCCCCCCAAAAACTCATTGAAAGCGATACCAAAGGGTAAGATACGCAACCTCGACATCAGCAGGGTCATTTGCGGCGGAAATCTCATCGGCGGCTGGGCGCACAGCAGGGACCTCATCTACGTCTCCGAACTGGTCAAAAGCTATCACACCGATGAAAAAGTCTTCGAAACACTCGCCCTTGCCGAAGAAAACGGCATAAATGCCATCATAACAAACCCCAGCGCCGACAGGGTGCTCAACAGATACTGGAACGAAAGGGGCGGCAAAATCCAGTGGATATCAGAAGGGCACCCCAGCCCCAAAGATATCAAAACAGGCATACAGAAATCCATCGATAAAGGAGCATCGTCGGTATACATCCAGGGCGGCGTCGCCGATAATTGGGTCAAAAAAGGCCTTATCGACGAGCTCGGCCAGGCCCTCGAGTTCATAAAGTCAAACGGAATCCCCGGCGGCATCGGCGGCCACTCGATTTCGGTACCAATCGCCTGCGAAAAAGCGGGCTTCAATCCCGATTATTACGTCAAAACCCTACACTCCTCGAATTACTGGTCCGCCAGAAAGCCCGACCAGCCCATCGACGTAATCGAAAATACGAAAGATAATTTCTGGTGTTCCGACGCAGAAGAAACCATCGAATTTATGAAGAACCTCGACAAACCCTGGATCGCCTACAAAGTCCTCGCCGCCGGTGCCATCCACCCCAGAGAAGGCTTCAAATACGCTTTTGATAACGGCGCGGACTTCATCTGCGTCGGAATGTTCGATTTCCAGGTACTCGAGGATGTGGTCATCGCCAGGACCACCCTCGCGAATCTCGACAGGCAACGCCCCTGGCGAGCGTAATCGGGGCCGAAAAAGCGGAAAATTCAGTTCCGGTTTGAAAAAATAACGATAAATGAAACCGAAATCGTGAACCTGATTACCATTTTTGTCATAGCACTGTCCATCTCGGCCGATGCCTTCGTCGTTTCGATTATCTGCGGTTCGGCCCATAAACAATCGAAAATAAATCACGCCCTCAAAATCGCCTTCTTTTTCGGCACCTTCCAGGCACTGATGCCTTTAACAGGCTCACTGGCAGCCGTAAGCTTTAAGGCCCATATCGCCGATTATGACCACTGGATAGCGTTCGGACTTTTAACCGCGGTGGGCATAAAAATGATTTACGAGTCCTTCAAAATCAAAAAAAACGAAAATAATTTTAATCCCGCGAATATTTTTGTCCTGCTGATTTTGTCCGTCGCCACCAGTATCGACGCCCTCGCGGTCGGTGTAACTTTACCTATTATAACAAACTCTGTAATCC
>CAYNKU010000161.1:0-3351 GCA_964397865.1 uncultured Pirellulales bacterium
CTATTCATCGTTTGCCGCATTGATAGGCGTTTTTGGTGCAAAGATGGGGTTTAGATTTTTAGATCCTACCGCCGCTATTGTTGTTGGTTTTATGATTGCCCGATTCGGGATAAATACGCTTCTTGAAGGCATAAAAGGTATATCCGACCGCTCTTTCGACAAAAAGACTCTTGCCGGTGTGAAAAGACTGGTTTTACAGGAAGAAGGTATAAAGGATATAGGTCGATTACGAGCCAGACAGATCGGCCAGAAGAACTGGATCGATCTTGAGGCGATTTTCGCTCCTGAAGTGAAAGTATCTCAAGCCAAGACCACGATCGCGAATCTTAGAAAAGACATAATGGAGCGATTCGAGGGGATAGCCGACGTGGTGATCATATCCCGTGCCTCGGAGCCGGAACTAAAATAAATAAAGTTATCATACTTATCACATAATGAATTTAAAACTATGGCGGTTGTTTGTAAAGAATGTTACTGGTGTGCCAGGCATGTTGG
This sequence comes from uncultured Pirellulales bacterium, assembly GCA_964397865.1. Classification (GTDB taxonomy): domain Bacteria; phylum Planctomycetota; class Phycisphaerae; order Sedimentisphaerales; family Anaerobacaceae; genus CAYNKU01. The sequence continues at coordinate 496 of CAYNKU010000161.1, forward strand.
CGGGATAAACCTGTGGGGCAACATTGTCCTTTTAGTTGTAAAGCTGTTGGGCGGCCTCTTCGGTAGAAGCCAGGCTCTAATCGCCGATGCTATTCATTCTCTAAGTGATGTTGTCGTATCAGTATTGCTTATAATCAGTTTAAAAGTTTCTGCTTCTCCGCCGGATGAAGACCATCCGTGGGGCCATGGTAATGTAGAATTTATAGTATCAGCCATATTTGGGACATTGCTTGTTTGTGCGGCCGTGGCAATTACCGCGGTTTCGATTACCTCGATAGTTCAGGGCAATGTATACGACACGAGTATTCTGGCGGTATGGGCGGCGGTTATATCCGTTGTCGCCAACGAGATTATGTTCAGGCATTCCCTTTGTGTAGGCCGGCAGGTGGATTCACCTGTGATGATAGCGAACGCCTGGGAAAACAGGGCTGATGTGTGGTCTTTGGGAATCAAAGGCATGACTGACCGGTCTTTTGACAAGGCGATGCTTAAACAGGTTAAAAGAATAGTCATGGCAGAAAACGCCGTAAGAGATGTAAGCAGGCTGCGAGCCAGACAGATTGGTCAGCAGAACTGGATAGATATCGAGGCAATATTTGATCCGCAGATAAAGGTATCCGAGGTAAAGCGGATAATCAGAAAGATTAAGAAAAACGTAATGGATAAATTCGAGAGAGTCGGGGATGTTGTAATTGTGTCCCGCGTATCAGAGACCCAGTTAAAGGAAATGTAGCTATGATATGGAAAAAGAATAATGATAAGAAGAAAAAGGTAATAACCGATGACATGACTCCGAGAGAAAAAGAGCAGGTGCTGGAATGTAAGAAGCGGGTAATCCGGCGATGGGCTGTAGTTGCGGGTCTTATGGCGATTGCGACGTTTGGCTTTTTGTTTATGACGCTGCTTGACCATGTGATTAAGGGGGCCCCTGACGGCGGACTGGAGATAAACTACAGCAAGCTGGATTCAAAGCTTGCATGGCTCGGCTCGGAGATTCAGGAGCTGGATGCTACCATTAGCGAGGCGCTTCACTTGACCAGTGATACCGGCGTATTGGTAAATGGTGTTGTACCGGGTTCGCCGGCGGATGCAGCCGGGCTGCAAAGAGGAGATGTAATTGTCTCGATGAACGGAGTCAAAATCGTCGATTCGTTTCAGATTCAGGATTTGATTTCAGACCTTGAGCCTGGCGATACTGCCAGACTTCTCGTTGATACCATCGGCGGCGGGATGCAGAATATTTATGTTACCCTTGGCGTTCAACCGGATGATACGTCAGTTGCCGAGACGAATGTTCAGACGGTTGCGGGAACCACTGATACGGCTGTCGATCCGGTGTTATCTACTCCGTGGGGAATTTCGGTATCACCGCTGACGGATGACGCGAGGGCCGCGTTCGGTATTCCGGACCAGGTGCAGGGTGTTGTTATCGTCGCGGTTGCCCAAGGCAGCCTTGCCGATCAACAGGGGCTTGAGATTGGTGACGTTATCGTAAGTATCAACCAGGCTGCCACACCGAATTTGCAGGTTCTTTATAAGGCCCTTGAAGATGACGAAAATGTTCTTCTGGACGTCTACTCGCCTTCTGATGCCAAGAATATCTTTGTGACATTGCCTGACGAAGGAGATTTTCCGCCTCAGGTGGTATTGATGAGCTTTGATGACGAAACCGCCGCTACCAATCGTATAATTGTGCCTTGCGATTCGGCGAATCTCGACGGTCAGGTTTACTACCGGTTTGCGTCCGCCCCGTATTTTATTCTTTACGATTTTAGCACGAGCCAGGCGACCGCAATCGCCAACCCATATGCCGCTCAGGTTCGCGGTATGGGAATAACGGTTGCGCAGATGCTGATCGATCAGAAAATCGATGCTGTAATAGTTGGCGGGATAGGGCCGCAGTCGTTTGACACTTTTTATTTGTCAAAAATCAAGGTTTATGGGCCTGTAACGGGTTTTGTGCGAACCGCGATAACGAATTACCAGTTAGGCAGACTGCCGGAACTAAAAGAGGCCAACCTTGGTGGTTATGGAAATTCTTCTGCAGCTACTATTCCTACCGGAGGTTCACCGTGGACCGAGGGTGCTGATGATAGCGGCAGCCTTGACGGTCCACCGTCACAGATTCCTTCTCTGGGAAAACCGATTGAGCTTACCGCTCAGGGCGACGCGAGGGCAAGCAGACCTGAAATCTGTATCTGTCCTAATTGCGGTGCGGAAGTGACTCATCCGGCGAATACCTCGTGTGCCGATATGGTATGCCCGATATGCGGCTCACAGCTTATGACAGCATCGCCGGGAACCGATTCAATAACCGGTACAGAGATAACAAGCCAGCTTCCGGCAGCGCAGATACCGAGCCAGTTAAGACCTGTTGTCTTAACGACGGCTAATGCTGTTCAAACGGCCGCTACGCCGAGTAGAATATCTGCGATACCGGTAGCAAATGATATTTGGGCGATAAGCAACCAACCAGTAACCACACCTGGACAACAAACAACAACTGCTCCTATGCAGGTGTCGGTGTGTATATGTCCACTTGACGGCACGACAGTAACTCATCCGGTAGGGATTCCCTGTTCAGCTCTTCAATGTCCTGTTTGCGGGGGCAGGATGGTGAGCGGCAGCAGTGCCGCGGCCGTCACCGTTATGCAAACCTCTGCTGTTCCAACAGGCGGTATGCCAACAGGCGGTATTCAAACGGGCGGTATGCCGACAGGCGGTATCCAAACAGGCGGTATGCCGACAGGTGGTATCCAAACGAGCAGCCAGCCTGATAACATTCCTCCTATAACACAGATTTTTTACTTAGTGCCGGTATCAAGTACACCGGCACCTATGGGTCAAATACAACAG
>CAYNKU010000161.1:3451-5687 GCA_964397865.1 uncultured Pirellulales bacterium
TTTTTACTTAGTGCCGGTATCAAGTACACCGGCACCTATGGGTCAAATACAACAGTCTACGAATCAACTTCAAAAGATAGCGCTTATACCAACCTCCGGCGGACCGCCGGCGGATGGTGCAGGTGTCGGGCCGTCAGATGCCGGGCCGGCAGTGGATGGACAATCGCAAGGCGGCGGTCAGGCCAGTGCCGGTGCCGCCCAGAGCGGTCGTTCGACATTATGCGAATGTCCGATGTGTCATACGACGGTAACACATCCGATAGGAGTTCCGTGCGCGTCACTTACATGTCCTGTTTGCGGGTCGCGACTTGTCAATGCAGAACCCGGGGGAACAACCGGCGGTGCAGCAATGCAAACCGGAGGAAGCCCGATGATGGTTACCGCTATAGTGCAGACCGGCGGACAACCTGCCGGGGTGCCGCCTGTTCAGCAGGTGTTTTACTTAGTGCCGATATCAAGCAAACCTGATGATATGCCGCCTATAAGTCAAATGCAGCAATCTTCTATTGGCGGTCAACAAGTATCGTTAGTTACAGTGTCCGGCGGACCGCCGGCGGATGGTGCAGGTGTCGGGCCGTCAGATGCCGGGCCGGCAGTGGATGGACAATCGCAAGGCGGCGGTCAGGCCAGTGCCGGTGCCGCCCAGAGCGGTCGTTCGACATTATGCGAATGTCCGATGTGTCATACGACGGTAACACATCCGATAGGAGTTCCGTGTGCGTCACTTACATGCCCTGTTTGCGGGTCGCGACTTGTCAATGCTGAACCCGGGGGGACAACCGGCGGGGCCGTAATGACAACGGCGGCAACGGTAACTGCCTCGCAATCCGGCGTTGTGCAGGTAGCGACAACGAGTTCGCGAAAAGTGGTAGTTCCTTCTACGGGCAGGACAGCGAAATCGGATATCGCTCAACTGCTCGACGAAGCTCGTTATTTTTTGATGTTTGGGCTGGGAACGTATGATGTGGTGCCCAATCCGTATTACAGAGACAAGAGAGCGACCGGAGCCGAGATCGGCCAATTTATAGTTTCCGAAGGCGGTGCGATTGTTATTTGTAACAACTTAAGTGCAAGTGCTCTCAAAGCGCTCAAAGATTTGAAAGTCAAGGTTTATACAGGCTTTGTCGGCTCAGTTCAGCAGGCAATCGATATATATAATGACGGCAGACTCAAGGATACATCAACACCGACAATTTTAGATGAGGATGAAGAAGAAGGGCACGGTGGTGGCGGGCCACCTTCTTCGAAGGACAAGAGAAAAGAAAAGGATGAAGATGCGGAGATATTTTAGTGGCACAAAGCAAGCTTGAAAACTTAAGAAAACAGAAGAAAAAATCGTCGATCAACATGGTAATGCTCATATTGGTTATCGGGTTTATGATTCTAATCGTATGCCAACTGTTTTTTTTCGGCTTTGAGATGCAGCAGAGGACCAGAACTAACAGCACCGTTCAGACAGGCTCTTCGGCATCCGGCAGCGGCAATATAGCCTTAACACGATCAGAGATACAGCTTGTTTCGTGCGAAGATGACGACCTTCCTGATGCGGTTATGGCAGTAAAGCGGGCCATTGTCAATATTGATATAGGCAGCGGTGATGTCGGTTCGGCCAATGCCAGGGGCGGGCCGCCTTTGAGTTTTGATATGCCCTCATCGACTGCGCTGGCTACGAACGAAGAAACGTTGGGTTCAGGGGTTATTGTTGATGCCCGCGGATATATTCTTACCTGCTATCACATAATCAAAGATTATCCAGCCGTTAGTGTAAGTGTATTCAGTTACAGTTCCGTTCGCCAGGTATTCAAAGCGGATGTAGTTGATATCGATATTGAAAATGATCTTGCGATCCTGAAGATAGAATCAGACAGGCCATTACCGGTAGCGAAACTGGCAAACTCCGACCTGGTGAAGATAACCGACACTATTCTTGCTATCGGTTCACCGTTTGGCTTCGAGCATACGGTGACGGAGGGCATTATAAGCGATAACAAGCGTAGCATTGTTGTGGGCGATACCGTATACAAGGATGTGTTCCAGACCGATGCCGCCATAAATCGCGGCAGTGCCGGCGGGGCTTTGATAAATGGTGCCGGCGAAGTGGTTGGAGTTAACACCGCTATCGCGTCTCCATCGGGATATTTTTCGGGTGTCAGTTTTGCCATACCAATAAACAGAGCCAGGGCGCTATTGCTAAAGGCAATCGAAGATTAGTACTACAGCGCGATATAATAACAAA
>CAYNKU010000162.1:0-4474 GCA_964397865.1 uncultured Pirellulales bacterium
AGCATTACTATCCTGACAAAAAATCCCGCGGTACTTGCAGAGCCGCAGTATTTGAAAGCGCTAAAATCGCTTGCATCCTTACCTATAGATCATCCCCGGAAAGATCTGTTTAGCGGCAAAACAATTCCTGCATTGCGTGTAGAAATTTCACTTGCTTTTGCCGATGAGGATAGCGCAAAGTTTTATGACCCCGGCGCACCATCGATACTCAATCGCATGGAGGCGATCAAACAGCTTCGGCAAAATGACATCCCCGTTGTACTGCGTATCGATCCCCTGATGCCGCGCAATCCGCTGTCGAATGGTAAATTCTTGGCTGATTTCCAATTGCCGGATGCACAAAGCCTCAAAGCTCTGGAACAACTTGTCAGATTTGCCGCAGAAAACGCTGTAATGCACATCGTGTATTCTGTCGCAAAAATTGTCGCTCCAAGATATAAACCGATTCCTGAAGCAATGCAGCAACTCAAAGCTGTTTACCAGTTCGTCGCACAACCTGAAAAACTTATTTTCCGTGGCGGCTCCTGGCGACTGCCGGAAATAATTGCTCAAGAGCATATTGTTAAACCATTCCTCGAAATCTGCGATACCTACGCTATGAAAGCATACTTTTGCAAACAGAACCTGCTTTCAACACCGTAACACGCCTAATCTCAATTATCGCTTCAGAAACGAAATTGCTTTGGAACGTGAAGATCATGGCAAAATTTGCGAACTTTAGCGGCAATTGGCGAAAAATTTCAAAAAAATCGTGATTTTTTGGGACTTTTAGCGATTTTTTTGTAACAAAAAAGCCCGCTCAAACGTCTAACTATTGCAGGTGTACATATTTACATTACCAGGGAAAGCGTTTGTTATTGAATTAGAGGCCCAAAAATCATATAATAAAGTTTTATACGTACAGATTTCCAAGTCCGGAAGGTACCGATGGTTAGTCAGGGAAAGAAGAGACTGGGTCAACTGCTTTGTGAAAAGTCTTATTTAGACCGGTCGAGTCTTACATTCGCTCTCGAGCAGCAAAAAACCGTCCACAAAAGACTCGGCGAGCTTTTAATAGAGCTTGGTTACATCACCCACACACAGCTCAACGAGGCCCTCGCCTTTCAACTCGGCATCGAAAAGGTCGATCTCAACGATATTACCGTCCCCGGCGACATAATCTCGCTCGTCCCGGCCGAGGTCGTCAGCAGGTACAACGTCCTGCCCCTATGGCACGAGGACGGCAGGCTCGCCGTCGCGATGACCGATCCCTTCGCCCTCGGCGTCATCGAGGATCTGCGAATGGTAACTTCTTTGCCGGTAACACGTTATTACGCCGACCCCGCCGAGATGAAAAACGCCATTTTCAGGTTCTACGGCAGCAATGTCGCCCGAATGCTCGACGACCTTGTCCCCGCCGAGGCCGGTCAAAGCGGCCACGAAGAGGTAAACGGCGAATATACCCCCGCCAGGCTAAGCGAACTCGCCAGGGAGCCTTCCCTTGTCAATCTTGTGAATCTTATCATCCTCGAGGCCATAGATTCGCGCGCCAGCGACGTGCATATCGAGCCCTTCGAGACCGAGGTAAAGATCAAGTACCGCATCGACGGATTGCTTGTCGAAAAAAAACCCTCATCCAAGCGACTCCAGGCGGCCATTATCTCCCGAATAAAGATCATGGGCAATATGAACATCGCCGAGCGATTCGTTCCCCAGGACGGCCACATAGAATTTGCCGGCAAAACAGGCAAAGTCGATATCCGCGTTTCGACCGTCCCGACGATATTCGGCGAATCGGTAACGCTGCGTATCCTCGACAGAAGCGCATCGCTGATGCAGTTAACCGACCTCGGAATGAACCGTCAAAGCCTCGAAGGTTTCGAACGCTGCCTCGCCAAGAGTCACGGCATCCTTCTCATAACCGGCCCCACCGGTAGCGGCAAAACAACTACCCTCTACGCCGCACTCAATAAAATATTCACACCGACACTAAAAATCATAACGATAGAAGACCCCGTCGAATACCAGCTCGAAGGTGTGATACAGATGCCGGTAAATCCCAAACGCGGCCTGACCTTCGCGAACGGACTGCGACACATACTCAGGCAGGACCCCGATATAATTATGGTCGGCGAAATACGCGACAGGGAAACAGCCGATATCGCCATACGCGCCGCTATGACGGGCCACCTGGTCTTCTCGACCCTCCATACGAACGACGCGCCCGGCGCGATTACAAGACTGCTCGATATGGGCGTCGAGCCTTTCCTGCTCGCAAGTTCCATCGAGGCGGTACTCGCGCAAAGGCTCGTTCGCAAGGTCTGCACCGCCTGTAAGGAACCTTACGAACCGGACGCCAATCTTATCAGGAGTCTCAACGGCTCGGTCAAATATGATTCGCGCATGAAGCTTTATCACGGCTCAGGCTGTAACGAGTGCCTCCAGACCGGCATGCGCGGCAGAACGGGAATATTCGAGCTTCTGCGAGTTACCGATACCCTCAGGGAATTGATAGCGAAAAGACCTACAACCGAGCAGATCATAAAAGCCGCACCGCCCGATCACGTAAGTATGCGCCACGACGGTGTGGAGAAAGTATTAAAGGGCCTGACTACCCCCGAAGAAGTCTTCCGGGTAACGCAAAGCCTGGCCGAGGAGCAGTAAAAACGAAATCAAAAAGAAATTTTAAACCGGACGCGGGAAGAGAATTGTGAAGCACTTTTCATATAAAGCGGTAAACAACATCGGCGGTCATATCGCGGGAACCATCACCGCCGCCGATCGCAAGTCCGCCGTAATGCAGCTCGCCGATAGGGGCGAACTTGTATTGGACGTCAAAGAAACCGCCACAGCCGCCGCCGAAGCCGAAGCCGCCGCCCCCGCCTTGAAAGCGTTTGCTTCTCGCAGGATAAATAGTAAAGACATCCTCGCCATGACCAGCCAGTTAAGCGCCGCACTTCGTTCGGGACTGCCTCTCTTAAACGGCCTTGAAATAATTCTTAAGCAGCAGCAAAAGCCCGCCATGCAAACCCTGCTCGAGGACCTCGTCAGTTCGGTCAGTTCCGGCCAATCGCTTTCGGAATCGATGGAAAAACACTCCAAAGTCTTCGACAGGCTGTATCTTTCGATGATACGCGTCGGCGAAACGGGCGGAATTCTCGACAAAACAACGACACAACTGGTGAGCATATTGACCCGGGAAGAAAAGATCAAAACGAGCATAAGGAACGCCTCGATGTACCCGATATTTGTCCTTCTCGTCGGCATCATCTCGGTGATCGTGATAATAACCTGGGTGCTGCCGAATATCCTCGCGACCATCGGCGATGAGATCGTAATGCCCTGGCCCACGCGGCTGCTCATAGGAATAAGTGAATTTATCAGAGGTTACGGACTGGCTTTAACCGCCGCGATCGTCCTGGCGTGGCAAGTGTTCAGAAAATGGACAAAAGGCATCGGCAAACTAAGATGGGATACCTTCAGACTCAAGGTCCCTTTGCTCGGTGCGGTTCTGCGAACGATAGCGGTCGGCAGGTTCGCCAGAACTCTCGGCGCACTCACAAGAGGCGGAGTCGCCATCCTTGAATCACTCGGTATAGTTCGCGACACCTTAGGCAACGAAATGCTCGGCAGGGGTATCGACGAAACCGCCGAAAAGGTCAAGACCGGCTCTTCACTGGCAGGGCCCCTCGGCGAGACGGGATTTTTCCCGCCACTGCTGGTCCAGATAATTTCCGTCGGCGAGCAGACAGGAACGCTCGACGAGCTTCTTCTAAACGCCGCCGATACCTTCGACGAGACAGCGGATTCCGCCATAGCCCGTTTCATAGCGATCTTCCCCGCCGTGCTGATACTGGCACTGGCGATTGTAATAGGTTTTATAATTATGGCGATTCTGCTTCCGATTATTATGATGGGTAGCGGCGCAGGAGTTTTCTGATGCGCGGATTTTCGCAAATGACACGCTGAATTGGTGAAAGGGATTGAAATGAAACGAACCGATCGAAGAAACAGGGCGTTCACCCTGGTCGAGCTTCTCGTGGTTATCGTTATTATATCGCTGATCGCTACGGTTCTTGTACCGAGGGTCTTCAAAGGCCTCGGAAGGGCAAAAAGCGATATAGCCCGCGCGAAAATGGCCAATATCGAAAGCGCTATCGGAAGGTTCTATCTCGATTGCGGCAGATACCCCGATGAATCGATGGAGCTCGAAGAGCTTATCGTAGCGCCCGCCGATGCCGAGGAAAACTGGCGAGGCCCCTACCTCAAACAAAGTGAACTCCTCGACCCTTGGGGCAATCCCTATATCTATGTTCAGGACGGCCAGATCAACCTCGGCAGTTTCGATCTTATAAGCCTCGGCGCCGACGGCGAAGAGGGCGGCGAAGGTGATAACTCGGATATTTATAACGACTGAATAAAAAATTAAACTTTTGGTTTTGATATGTCAGGACGAGGGTTGAAAATCAAATCGAAGTCACGGGGTTTTGGCGGG
>CAYNKU010000162.1:4574-5653 GCA_964397865.1 uncultured Pirellulales bacterium
GTTCACGCTTGTGGAACTGCTGCTCACGGTGGTCTTGATAACTCTGCTGGCCGGTGCCGCCGGCGGCGTCTATGTCGGAACGGTCAGGCATATGCGCGTAAAAAAGGCGATTCGCGACTTCATGGCCGCCGCCAGGTACGCCAGGATTATGGCCGTCGAAAAGCAGAACCCATGCAGAATGCAGATCGACAGCGAGGCCGGGAGTTTCTGGCTGGTGATGGATCAGCAGACCGACCAACCCGGCCGGACCGAGCAGGTTTTATTAAGGGATTTGTTCTTCAAACCCGTCCAATTCGACGGCGAAGTTAAATTCGAGGGTATCGCGATCGAACCTCTGACGGCTGAGTACTCCCTGGCGGACGACGACGTCAACGATATCGAGGAAATCGTTTTTTCGCCCGACGGTACAGCCCAGTCAGCGGTGATCCAGATAGGCGACGGCCTTAACCATTATTCGGCAAGTATCACAGCCGCGACCGCAAGGGTTAAAGTTTACCACGGAACCGCCGAGATAGTGGAAGTGACAAGTATTGATTTGGATGAAGATGAAAACTCGTACGAAGAAAATCAAACGGGCCTTTACACTTATTGAGGCGATCGTTTCGAGCGTAATCCTCTGCGGAACGGTTATGGCGGTCAGCGCGATAAGCGTGCGCAATATGAGTACAGCCGGCCTCAATCGTCATTACGAATCGGCTCTCGGCTGCATCGACAGGCAGCTTACCCTCATCGACTATATGGGGATCGACGCCTTCATCGAGGCCGGCGAAACCTCCGGCGAGATAACCGATATCGAACCAGGCTATTATTGGCAGGTAGTCGCCGAACAGGACCAGTTCGGCAATCTCTACCACGTTACTATCACGGTCAACTGGATCGACGGCAATCGGCCTTACAGTATTTCTATCGATACCCGGCTTGCCGGCCGGGAAGAACAAGAGCAACCTCAGCCCCAAAGCGGCCAAGGCAGGTGAATCTTGAGAAGAAAAGGTTTTACATTAGTTGAGATTATGGCGGCGTCGACGATCGCCGCTTTTATCGCGCTTGTCGCGGTCAGTACACTAAAGGCGGTGTCGGTC
>CAYNKU010000163.1:0-5650 GCA_964397865.1 uncultured Pirellulales bacterium
GTGGTTGTTGCTTAAACAGATCGAGCTACTTGCCAAATGCGGTGTAGATTTCACCTTCGGTACGTTCATCTGCGGAACCGAAGCCGACGGTTGTTCGTTTACCATTAGGCAGGTAAACATCTGTGCAAAAATATTTCTCTCTGTATATTCTCAGTTTTGGTGTTTTGCGTGTTCTGGCCATCGTATGCTTCCTAACAGTATTAGTATTCTCAACACAAATATTGTATCAAGTTTTCACGCAGTATTCACGCAAAAAAGCAAAAAATAATAGGGTTGGCACAGGATGTGACGGGAAGGGCCGGGGTGAGGCGGGAAAGACGTGCAGTTGTTACTGCTTGTAAACAATATAGTTACAAACTAAATCTTTATTTTTGAAGTAAAACCAGGAATTTACGAATTGTTAGGCGTAGGGGCTGTTAACCGCTAGGTTGTAGGTTCGAGTCCTACTCGGGGAGTTTTGATAGCTTAAAACGCACAACTACCTAACTTAACAAATCCTTTCAGTGGTTCCCTTTCCGAAAGTGAGCCGTATAGAATCCTAAGAAACTACCATCTTGGGTCCTTGCAGTTGTTGGCTTCGGAAAAACTACTTGGAACTAACTCGTCACCCCAAATTTTATTGCCTGCTCTTTTCGGATGTTTTTGAAAGTACTCATTTCTTTCGGTGAAGTAACGATCTATCGCCCTTTTTGCTTCTGCTGCTGAAGCATAATTACTGTTATGAATGATTGCCCTTGCCATGCCACTAAAGACTGACTCGATCACATTTAAGAACTGGGCAGAAGCTGGTAAAGGAGCTAATTCGACAAATGGTGTTTTATGACTTCTTATATATTTTATTTCGTTCACCTCATCTACTCTTTCGTACAGCATCTTTGATGCGTGCCAAGAGGCTGCGTCCCAAGACAAATAAAGCTTTCGGCAACCCTTGTACTCGTTCAATAAAATATCCAGCAACTTAATCATTTCTGTAGTATTTTTCTTTTTTGAATAGAAATGAGTAATTTGGTTTTTCGATAGTTCCAACGCAGCAGTAATAATCAGGCAACCCTTAGAGACCTGAAATTGTGGAACAGAAGGGTATTCATCTGGAGCTACCAGTTTTCTTCCTCCTTTCATTTTCACAGCAAAGGGGCCAAATTCATCGATAGAACAAAAGCGATCATTTCTATCAAGTGTCGATAGGATAGACTGAATGTGAGCAAGCTTTTCTTTGTATTCTGGATCGTTACTGGTAAGAACAACTTTGGCTTTTCGCCATTTATAACCGGAAGACCTGATTATTTTGCGAATATTGACTTGTGAGATAGGAAATCCTTGCTTATCCATGATTTCTTTTATGTCAATAATCCTCCAAGAGGTTCTATTAAAATCGTAGGCCAATGGTGGAGCGTGAAGTATTGAAAACACTGCCTCTTTATATTTAATATCATCAGACTTCTTGATTTTCTTTTTAGTGAAGTTGAATAAGGCGTTACACCCTCCTGTCTTAAAATTCGATATGTAACTTGCTATAGTTTGAGGATTCAAAAGGAGAAAACTAGCGATATTTTTTTGTGTAATACCCCCTAAGTATGCGAGAACAGCAACAGCTCTATTACTACATCGGATAGGGCCATCGTTGATCTTTTTCAATAGTGCTTCTATGGATTCTTGATGACAATTCAAACAAAGTTGATTATATATCTCTGCACGACTCAGCCCTCCGTGCAAAAGTTTATGCATCCAAGTAAAATCATTCCTCTTCCTTGTTGATAATAAGGACTTTACAAAACGTTGAAAAGTTCGTAATTGATTATCTGAAAATTGCATAGGATGTTTTTTTTGTAAAACAACAAATAATTCTTTAGCTCTGAGATTGCTTTTGTCCTTCAGAAGAGTTAAAATTTCTTCTTTTAGGGGGGAAAATAGGTTTTTGCGGGTCTTCCAATGGTGATCACTTCTGGTTTCACTAGGTAACTTTCCATTTTTAAAATATTTTTTTGCAGTTTTTACGGACATCCCACTTTGTTCGGATGCTTGTTTCAAGGTAATCCCATTTTGTAATAATCTTCTTAGTTTTTTTACTTGAGTATCACTAACCATGTTCCACCCCTATAGAAAAGTATTTTTTGGATGTGTTTAAACTTTTGATTTATTGTAACAAAGTCAGCAATTGATATTAAACTATTTTGATTTGATCCTAATCGATGTATTATCAATAATTTGACTGAAATCATCAAAGCCGACTCAAGACGTGTGTCACTCTTGATCTTGATACACCAAGATATCTCGCTAAATCAGCCTTAGTTTCGATGCCATTCGTACCAATTAGTGCCTGCCATCGCTCTGCTAGCTGAAATGCTTGCTTACTAATCTCACCTCGCGACTTTTTTGGCCTTCCTCCGCCTCTGAGAGGCGGGCTTTAGGAAGAATATGACCGATTGATGCCGGCGGTGGGTATAAAAAGCGAACTTTAGTGTTGCGGTGAGATTTATGCGTTGAGTTTCCGAGGTGTTGACCGGCCAATATCCCGGAACGCATATGCGTTGAGTGTCTGGACCGGGGAGATGCAGGGGGGCCTGTGCCTTCTCTGCATCCCCCTCGATAGGCTCGGACCTTGTGAGCTTGTCCTGAGGAGCGAAGCGACGAAGGAAGCCCACTTACAGAGTCGAGAACCTATGTGAGTTTATCCCGAGCAGCTATGCTGCGAGGGAAGTCCTACTAAGATATTATGTGGCATTTGTACATAATCGAGAAAAGTGACAAATACTACACCGGCATAACAACCGACCTTAAAAACCGCCTCCGCCAACACGGCAATCCTCCGCTGTTGTACAAAGAACAATTTCCCGACAAATATCAGGCTGCAACAAGAGAGAAAGTTATAAAAGGTTTTTCAAGAACAAAGAAGTAAGCTCTTATAGCAAAATTCAGCAAGTGAGTTTACGCTGAGCAAAGCGAAGTGAGCCCTACTCGGGGAGTTGCGGCAGAGCCGCAACAGAGCAGTTGAGCAGGAGAAAGTAGAACAGTAGAAAAATCCTCAAAGCTCAACTGCTATCTACTGCTCCACTGTTCACCTGGTCAAAGTCCAGAGCCCTACTCGGGGAGTTTTAGGGGTGGCATATCCACAATATTTGGGTTAAAAGATATTTATCTTTGGGGGGTTGTGGTTTCGTTGTATTGATTTCAGCCGTTTTAAGATCTCGTTCTTTACAGCTAGTGTCCTTTCTGTTAGCATTAGAGGATAAGATAATTTCTATCACAGCGTGAACTTCAAAGAGGAAAATATGTTTGTTTTAGGATGAAAGGAGACATGAGTAAACTGGGGACAACCACCTATTTCCCCCGAGAAACTAGGGTGAAATTAGGGACAATCATAATCCTGTTCGGCACTTGATTTGCTCTTTTGTGTTTGACGTAGTATTCATATCCTTATTTCTATTGTATGCGGCACCGCAACTCCCTGTAATATCACCATCACTCGCATAGTAAGCCCCGACGATTATATAGTCACCGTCAATTGAAACAGAGTGCCCAAACTCGTCGGAATCAGCTCCATCCAGGGCAAGCAGCTTATCCTCCTGCAGCCACCATTGTGCCTGTGCCGCGGTCGTTAAGAACAAAAACCAACAAATAAGCAGCAAAGGCAGAATTTTCGTGGTTTGCATTTTATCGTCCCTTAATAAATACAGGTAACCATACTCGTCGTGCGTGATGCGTATATAGTATTGCGTCAATCGAGGCCGACTGCGTCGACAATTGTATTAAATTCTTATTTGATAGAGACTTAAACAAGTTCTGTCGATCAAAACGGTCAGTTCGAGTAACCATATTAATGGTTAGCTTTACCGCATTTTGGCTATTTAAGAGAGATATCCAGGAGAGATAATTCGGCTACCCTCCTCTCGTATAGCCAAAAATGATCTTAATTCATTTATTTTAACAATTTTTACACGATTTGCAAGCAAAATCCGCGTTATTTCGTCTATTTGGTGCAGTCGTTACAGCACAAGATTCAGGCGGAATTAAGACTTGTTTTTGTGGTAGGTTTTGTGCATATGTCGGCCGATGACGACGATAATGATCAGCAGCATTACAAGGACCATAGTTGCGTATGAACTGTAGGGGGCGACATGCTCGTGGAACTGGCGGAGGAAAAATGCCCAGCCTAAGATCGCTGCGCAGGTGCCGGAGAGTACGACGGTGATATTAACCCAGACTCGAAGACCCAGCAAAAAGCCGATGACGCAGCCGACGACGGGGCCTGTCATCCAGAAGGGGAACCAGACAAAAATGAACAGGCTTATGATGCCGTACTTTTGTATTTTTTCCTTGTGGAATTCGGCGGCTTTATTTGTTCGTTCGAAGACGTTCTTTAGCCATTTTATTACAAGCAGATGCCGCCAACTGAATACGAACAGCGGATACAAGATAAGGACCATAATCGTTTCGATTATTAAGCAGATTGGTATGACGGTTTTGTGGCCGAGTCCGAGTGAGTATCCGAAGGCCATGCCGGCGGCCCGGCCAAAGAGTATCTGCGTGGCGGTCATTCCGACAAGGACCTGAGAATCCTGCGGGGATACGAGCAGTTTGACGCCGAGCCAGAGGGTACATGTAAACGCCAGTGCCACGCCTGTCAGCAAGAGCCGGCCTTCGGGGCTGGTGAGCAGTGTCGCCTTTAACTGGTTTTTCTGCTCTGAATCCAATTCACCTGTTCTTTGCTGGTTTTCTTCCTGCATGATTCGATACAATTAAGTTACTACAAATTAATAATTGGTCAACATTTTTATATATCCCGGATTTCCCATATAAAAGTAGCGCATCCAATGCTAATTTGATATTATAGAGCCTGTGGAATGGATTTAACAGGGTTTATGCCATTAAAAAGGAAGAACCTTATGGGTGAAGGCAAAAAGGATGCTCTAAGAGTCAATTTTGATAAAAAATTAAAGCTGGAATTTCACGGAACAAAGGTCACAAGTGATGCCGGTTTGCTTGCTTACCGAGAACTTGATGAAGTGTTAGGGCTAACCACTATGATTGAATCAGAGTTTTGTGACAACCGAAAAGGCAAGAACACTCAGCACAATATTATTGCTTTACTGAGACAGTCAGTATATGGCAGACTAGCAGGGTACGAAGATACCAATGACGCCGAGCGTTTGTCTGTTGACCCAGCCATGCGTCAGGTTGTAGGGGGCAGAGCCAAGGAGCGTACCGCTGCTTCAAACAGTCTTATGGGCAGATTTGAAACCGAAATTCTTACACAAAACAGAAATCTACAATACCTGATGGATCTTCCCGGTCTATGGGTTGATAAGGTTCATCAGTATAAGTGTATCAAGAAAATTATTCTGGACATGGACAGTTCGGACAGCCCGACATATGGGCAACAGGAAGGCTCAGCTTATAACGGTCACTTCGGATACACTTGTTATCATCCGTTGTTTGTCTTTAATCAGTTCGGTGATGTAGAGAGAGCCCTTCTTCGCGATGGAAATGTTCATAGTGCCGATGACTGGCAGAGCGTTCTGGAACCAATCGTAAGCCGTTATCGAGACTTTAATATCGCTCGGTTTTTCCGAGGCGATGCCGCTTTTGCTAATCCTAACGTATACCATTATCTTGAAGCCGAAGGCTATTTCTATGCCATACGCCTGATAGG
>CAYNKU010000164.1:0-3191 GCA_964397865.1 uncultured Pirellulales bacterium
GATATAACACATCACATTGCTCGCCATCGCCCCCGGCGCCGAGCCGGTCAGTATAAGACCGACGGCAATTTCCGCCGGCAGTCCGAACGCCTTACTCAAAAAATACGCCCCCAACGGCATGATACTGAACTGTGCGCAACTGCCGATAAAGACGATCACGGGTCTTTTCGCGATCGACCTGAAATCCTCCACTGACAACACCGCCCCGATCCCGAACATTGTCAGCGAAAAGAATGACCCGTAACAGGGCTTGAGTGCGAGAAAAGGCCCGGGCTGGAAATACGCGATTATCCCGAATACCACTACCCAGACCGCGAAATACTTCGTATAAAATGCCAGTATCCTGCCGAACATCCAGGCAATTCTAACGAGCCGGGCGGTAAGCCGCAATTCCAAAAGTTTTTAATTTCCTAAAGTTGGCTCTTGATAATCTCCGTTAAAATCAGATAATCTAAGAAAAAGAGATTTCCGGCAGGGGTCGCTAATGGCACAGGTCGAACCGGATACAGAAGTTCTCGAATTCGCTATCTCGAAAGAGCTGCATGCGCGCAATTTTTACCTTGCCCTGGCGGAACTTGTGCAGGATCAACAGGTGGTCGGCCTTCTGAGAGAATTAGCCGATGAGGAACTCGAGCACAAGGCCAAACTCGAAATGGAGTTTTTCAAAAACGGCCTGGTTATTGACACCACGATAAAAGACAAACTCATCGACACCTTTGATTATGTTGTCTCCGACACTCCGACGATCGATATGGATTATAAAGGGTTGCTTGAGATGTGTATCCAGAAGGAGGATGCCTCTTTCAGGTTCTATGTAAACCTGCTGCCGTACGCCCATGATAAAAATTCGAGAGAAACCCTGCTCGCGATAATCGAGGAAGAAATAAAACATAAATACCGGTTCCAGATGGAATATGAAAATTTACTGAAACAGTCGTAATTTCGATGTTTATCACTCTCCGGTTATATTAAAAAACAAGAAAACTTTTTGGGAGGTTAGTACGATGGAAGAAAAACAAAATAAAATCAACAGAAGAAATTTTCTAAAGGCAGTCGCAGCGGGCTCTCTGGGCTCGGCGGCTTTGTGCGGCGGAGCCGTGGCCGGGCCAAATGATCCGAACGCGCCCCGCCCTGAAAAAAAGACCAGGTATCCGCAGGTTCCCCGGCGCAAACTCGGCAAAACCGGTATTGATGTTCCGTGCCTGGCGCTTGGTTTCGGGGCTGTAAGTGATCCGATAGTTCTTAGAAGGGCGCTTGACTGGGGCGTTAACCACTGGGATACGTCACTTGTGGCAGCGGGCGGAAACAGTGAGATAAGTATCGGCGAATTCATCGGCAAAAACCCCGAGCTTCGAAAAGATATATTTATCGTTACCAAAGAATCCGATTCGAAATCCGCTGAAGACCTCGAAAAATGCCTGCAAACCTCGCTGAAACGTCTTAAAACCGATTATGTTGACCTCTACTTCGGCGTGTACCGGATGTCCGAGCCCGCCCAGCTTACCGATGAGACAAAAGCCTGGGCACAAAGCGCGAAAGAAAGAAAACTCATCCGCTTCTTTGGCTTTAGCACACACAAAAATATTCCGCTGTGCCTCAATGCCGCCGCCAAACTCGACTGGATCGATGCCATCCAGCACTCTTACAACTTCCGCCTGATGGCTGACCCGGAAATTCAGTCCGCGGTCGACGCCTGCCACAAAGCCGGCATCGGCCTTATCGCTATGAAGACTCAGGCCAGAAGATCCGAACCGGGACCTGATGATGCTATCACCCGGCAGTTTCTCAAAAAAGGTTTCACCGAAGGCCAGGCAAAAATTAAAGCCGTCCTGCAGGATAAGAGAATCTCTGCCGCCTGCGTCGCTATGCAAAACGTAGCGCTATTGACCTCGAACGTCGCGGCCGTACTCGATAAAACCAAACTCTCGACCGCCGATATCGAAACTCTCAATGCCTATGCACGAGTTACCTGCAGCGGTTACTGCGCCGGCTGTGCCGAGATTTGTGACGCCGCCCTGGCCGAAGCGCCGTATGTCAGTGACATTATGCGCTGCCTTATGTACCACGACAGCTACGGCCAAAAAGAATCGGCGAAACAGCTTTTCGCTCAAATCCCATCTGATGTAAGAGGCCGCCTGCTCAGTATTGACTATGCCGCAGCCGAAGAGCGATGTCCCCAGCGTATGCCGATCGCAAAACTAATTGCCGAAGCGGTTACAAAATTAGCCTGACAAATTATAAAAAAAGATAATTAAGAGCCATAAATATGACTCGCGCGAAAAGGATTTCGATCAAGTTAAGATGGGGATTACTTGTCCTGTGGGTTGTTTGTCTTGGTTTCGGGGCGTTTTGGCTTTTGAGTAATTGCTTTGGTGTCGGAGCCGGGCTGGTTGGAACGGCCGTTTCGACTTTATGGGTATCTGTCTATGGTATTTTCACTGAAACAATGACGTGGGCTTATCCCGGTCTTTTTTGTACCTACGCGGGCCTTTTCTTCTTTACCCAGTGGCTGTTTCTTTCTCCCAAAAAGCTATGGAAGATCGAACTGTCCGAGACCTCCAGGCCGATGAAAAGAGCCGCCATCGGCGCCGGCTTTGCCGTAGCGCTTCTTACCGCGGGCCTGGTCTATTCGATCATCGATCTGTTTTCCGTTACGATTCCGGATTCGCTGACTACAGCCGCCGAATATATGATCGTATCGATACCGCTTGTTTTGTGGCTCATCTGGTCGGTTATTTTCTGGTTGTACCTGCGGCAGAGAGATTCTTACGGATGGTCGGGCCGGATTATTCGCGGCCTTATCGCGGGCAGTATTCTTGAACTATTCGTTTCGATCCCCATATTCGTGACGCGCCAGGACGACTGCTACTGCGCCAGAAGCTCATATACGGGCCTGGTATTCGGGGCGACGGCACTGTTGTGGGCATTCGGGCCGGGAGTTTTGCTGCTTTTTTTGCGGGAGAAACGGCGGATCGAAGGATTAAAGACCGATTTAGAGATTTCTCAGGATAAACAGGTGCCTGAAAGCATGGCGTAAGCCGCTTTTTTCTGTCGGCACTCGTTTTATGTCCTCGGGATTCAATTTGAAATTTTTCTCCTGAGCCTTATACCTTCGCCGCATTTTTTCGTTGCGGCATTTAATGAAAAACTTTTCCGCTTTGTCGCGGTTCGCCCTGCCCGGGGCGGCGGGG
>CAYNKU010000164.1:3201-5638 GCA_964397865.1 uncultured Pirellulales bacterium
GCCCGGCCTTGCCGGGATATTGATTTTGCTGATCGAAACCGTCTCTTCCTCGCGACTGACAAAAACGATCTCGCCCTTATTCACAACGAGCGTCACTCCGACATTGGCTTCGACGATCGGTATGCCGTTTTCCCTCGCCCGCGCGAGAACAGCTAAATCCTGTCTCTCGGAACGGTCGCCGAAAGACGGGATAAGCAAAAACTGCGCGCCGTCGAGCACCGCTATCCTCGCAAGGTCGGGGTTCCACCTGTCGTTACATATCATAAACCCGCACCGGCCGAAGGGCGTATCGAACGCCCTGGACTTTGTCCCTATGCGATTGAACCACCACGACCGATGATAGCCTTCTCCGAACTGCATCTTGTGATATTTGCCGCGAATTTTACCTTTATTATCTATAAAAATTGCGCAGTTATAAATCTCTGTGCCGACCCTTTCGGCAAAACCGAACGCCAGGCACATATCCAGTTCCTTCGCCAGTTGTCTGAACCGAGTGATGATCTTGCCGTTGACAGGTTGAGCCGCTTTATATAATTGCTGAGGCGAATAGTCGCCTATTAAGACATCATTTATCATCCAGCCTTCGATGATCCCTTCAGGCGCTACCGCGAGCTGCGCGCCCTTGTCTGCGGCGTCCCTGAACATCTTCTCGAGCTTTGCTACATTCGCCGCTACGTTGGTTTTTTCGGGCACAAAAGATATCGCCGCCACCTTCACCTCGGTGAACATGCTTTTGCCCTCGATCATTGGGGATGTTGCGTTTTGGCTCTGACAGCCCGCAAAAAGAACCGCATACCACAAAGTTACAAAATAAATTCCGGCCTGCTTAAACATTTTGACTCCCAAAGATAATTGAAAAAATAATCACTCTTTAATCGCATCTGCTTGTCAGATATGAAATTATATCTTTTTGGCTCGAATCCGAAAGATAAAAATCAGCCTGTTTTTACGGAAAAATCCCAAAGTTTTGCAAAAAAATCCTTTTGATTACGGGATAAACAAATGTATAATTAAATCAGGAATATCGGCGTGATGTTTGATATCTCATTTTGGGAGAGGATGGAGAGGGTAGTTACCGCATAACAAAAAAATAATAGCGTTTCTATCGCCCGTGTTTTTCGTGATATTGGAATAAAGCGAGTTACCCATAAAGGGTGATGACAAAACAAACCACAATCCAAACGAAACACGGGCTTTTTTTCTGCCTACTTTTTTACCCCTGACTTTCTCACCGCCTGCGCTGCGAATATAAACCCCTCACCCGCCGCGGCCCTGCCGGAAAACAAATCAGCTTATCGATGAGCAGATATGTTGTATAATAAATTGTGCGCAATAAAATTGATTTTGTTTAGAGCAAAAGATCGTCTCGAAGTGTGTAACTAATAGACAGGCGTCGTTGCGGGATTAAACGAAAAGGCTCGGATGATACAGGACAAACTGCTGATATTGAGATTCAAATATGGCAGCAGCGACGCTCTGCGTTGCATATACGATAAATACAGAAACTACCTGCTGAGACTGGCAACCGCTCTTTTAAATAATGTCGATCTTGCCGAGGATGTGGTTCAGGATGTTTTCCTGAGTTTCGCGCAATCCGGCCGCAGGATTAAATTAACCGGCAGTCTCAAAAGCTATCTCGGAACCTGTGTCTTGAACGCCGCCCGTAATAAAGCCCGCTCGGAGCACGTACGCTTAGCCGTTGCGCTCGATGATATCAGTCCGGTTCCGACCGATTCGGAAAAAGCCGACCGGTGGGTGATACAAAAAGAAGAATCGAGGCGGATAAGCCAGGCCCTTATGAATATCCCGTTCGATCAGCGGGAAGTTGTTGTTCTTCACCTGCTCGGCGAGATGAAATTCAGACAGATCGCCCAATTGCAATCCGTTTCTATAAAAACGAGCCAGAGCCGATACCGCTATGGAATAGATAAACTGCGGTCGATATTGGATAGCGAGGTCGAAAAATGAGACCGATAGAAAAATTAATCAGCAAATTCCGAATCGATACCAATCCCGACAGGGATCGCCAAATCCTCGGGCAGCTCCTCCGGGCCCAGGAAAACTCGAAACACCAAACCATCGCCTTAAATCGGGATATCCGGAAAATTAGTACGAGAAGTAAAATAGCCGCTACTTTAGCTGCTGCCGCCGCGGTTATTGTGGTCCTGGCGGTGAGCCGGCTTACGGTCAGCGACAAAGGCGGATTGCCCCGCCCCGGTGGGCCTGAAATGGCCGCGGTATCTAAAACTCCTGCTGAATTGCTCAGCGCCTTTTCACTTAATATGGCTTTTCGCGACGGCGGCATCGAGGCGGTAACCGAACAATTCCAGCAGGCCCGGGAAAAAGTGAAACGCGGGCAAACGAAACGTTTAACAATTGATCAATTGATATGCGAATTGGAAGAATGTGAAAAAATTTAGAAAAGGAAAATATTATG
>CAYNKU010000165.1:0-5609 GCA_964397865.1 uncultured Pirellulales bacterium
AATAATAATTTGAGATTTTAACAAAATGAGGCGAATGATATGAATTCGAAAGAGCGAGTGGCGGCGGCGATGGGGCATGCGGGCTGCGACAGGGTGCCGGTGATGTGTCAGCTTGCACTGGGACATTATTTTCTTAACTGCGAATATGAGCCGTCACAGATATGGTTCGATTCGGAAACTTTTGTGCGGGCGTTGATCGAGCTGCAAAAACGATATCGATTCGACGGGATACTTATCAATCTGCCCGGACGGCCGGCTGACTGGGAGAAGAACGTCAAGAGCTTTGAAAAAATCGACAATCAGGAACATCTGTACTGGCGGTCAGGGTTTGAGACGATAGTGCCGCATAACGATAATCCGCATACGTATCTGCCGGGGCGGCAGGAACTTGAACGAGCCGATTATAAATCGGTGGACCTGGCGGATCCGGGGACGTATCGGCTAAGCGGGTATGTCTGGAATACATGGCATGCGCCGGATCTGTGGGATATCGATGACGAGGCGGACCTTTCGGAGCCGGCAAGCTATCCGGGGTGGTTTACGGCGGCGTTGGAAAAGGCGATCGAGCTTGCGCCGGATACTTCGGTGCACGCGGAGGTCTTTTCGCCTTTTACGCATCTGCTGGAGTTGTTCGGGTATGAGCAGGCGCTTTTTGCGCTTATTGACGAGCCGGGGAAATGTCATCAGGCGCTGGAGATCTTCACGAAACATGTAATCGCGCAGATAAGTCTTTACGCGAAATGTGAGCCTGACGCGATTCTTGTGAGTTCGGCGTTTGCGGGGGCGGGTTTTATAAGCAGGCAGATGTACAGCGAATTTGTCGCTCCTTATGAAGACCAGCTATTTAAATCGATAAAAAGTTTCGGGATTAAATCCTATGTGCATACCTGCGGGGCGATCGGTGACCGGCTCGATTTGATGGCCGAGACCGCCGTCGACGGTATCGATACTCTCGATCCGCCGCCGCTTGGGACGGTACACCTCGATGAGGCAAAGGCTGAATTCGGTGAGAGATTTTTCTTTAAGGGAAATCTTGACGCGGTTAACGAGATGCTGAACGCAGATGACGAGACCTTCGATAAGGCTGTGCGGCAGAGGCTTGAAATCGGAAAGCCCGGCAGCGGATATATATTATCTTCGGCGTGCAGTGTTGCGCCGCATGTTCGGCCTGAAAGACTTAAGCGACTGGTTGAACTCGCCGAGATGTATGGAAAATATTAATGCAGCAACATGGTGGGGTAAAGACCCCACCCTACAGTTCTGTGTCGTATGTCGTATATCGTATATCGTATGTCGTGATGCGTCGGTGGAGGCCGACTGTGTCGGCGGTTATTTTAATTTATTCGTCTTTGTCTTCACATTCGCAGGGGAGTTGTGCAAGCTGTTTCATCAGGGCGAATCGCTCGGCAATATCTTTTTTGGCAAGCTCAAGGAGCTTTGCGGCGGCTTCGGGTTTTGATTTCTGGAGAGTGCGATATCGGTTTTCGCCGTAGAGATATTCGGCCGGGTCGAGGGTTGGGTCTTTGGAATCGAGTTGGAGTGGATTTTTGCCGGCGTCTTTGAGTCGGGGGTCGAACCTGTAGAGGGGCCAGTGTCCGCATTCGACGGCCTTTCTCTGCTCGTCGTAGCCTTTGGTCATATTGATTCCGTGAGCGATGCAATGAGAATAAGCGATTATCAGTGAGGGGCCGGGATATGACTCGGCCTCGATGAAGGCTTTGACGAGCTGGTTTGGATTCGCTCCCATAGCGACTTTGGCGACGTAGATATTTCCGTAGGTCATCATCAGCATGCCGAGGTCTTTTTTGGGTCGGGGTTTACCAGCGGCGGCGAACTTGGCGACGGCCGCTCGCGGGGTACTTTTTGACATCTGGCCTCCGGTGTTGGAATAGACCTCTGTATCGAGTACGAGGATATTGATATCGACACCGCTTGCGAGTACGTGGTCGAGTCCGCCGTAACCGATATCATAGGCCCATCCGTCTCCGCCGAGTGCCCAGACCGATTTGCGGACGAGGTAGTCGGCAATGGTTAGGAGCTGTTTGCAGGTTGCGCAGTCGCTTTTTGCGCACTGGGCCTTTAGTTTTTCGATGCGAGATCTGTGCTCCTCGATGGCCGCCTGTGCGGGGTCGCTCGCGATAGTGGCGGTTTTGATATCTTCGGCGAGGGAGTTCTCTATACATCCTTCCGAAGCCGCTTTTGCGAGCAGTTCGAGTGCGTAGGTTTTGAATTTATCGGCGGTGAGTCTCATACCCATGGAGTATTCGGCGTTATCCTCGAAGAGGCTGTTGCACCATGTGGGGCCCCTGCCGTCGGGTCGGGCGGTGTAGGGGGTTGTCGGGAGATTGCCGCCGTAGATGGATGAGCAGCCTGTGGCGTTTCCGATCATAGCGCGATCGCCGAATAATTGTGTGAGGAGTTTGACGTAACCGGTTTCGCCGCATCCGGCGCAGGCGCCGGAATATTCGAACAACGGCTCGATGAACTGGCTTCCCTTTACGGTGGCGGCGTTGTAGAGTTTCGGGTCGGTGTTTGGGATCGAAAGGAAGTAGTTATAATTTTCCCTCTCCTGCATACGCAGCGGTTCCTGTAGGGTCATATTGATAGCTTTTCGGCCGGTGGGTTTTTTGTCGGCGTCTTTTTCGAGTGCGGGACAGCATTCGACGCAGGCGCCGCAGCCCGTGCAGTCTTCGGGAGCGACCTGTACGGTAAATTTCATACCGGCGAAATCTTTGCCCTTGGCGTCGGCGTTTTTGAACGTTTTTGGCGCGTTTTCGAGATATTTGGCGTCGTAAGCCTTCATTCTGATAGCGGCGTGGGGACAAACGAGCGAACATCTGCCGCATTGAATGCAAATATCCGGAAGCCATTGCGGTATATTTACGGCGATATTACGCTTTTCGTACCTGGTGGTGCCGAGTGGGAATCTGCCGTCTTCGGGCATTTTGCTTACGGGTAGGTCGTCGCCGTGACGCGCCATAAGCTTGGCAGTTACTTGTTTTACAAATTCGGGCGCGTCTTCGGGCACCATAGGCGGCATTTTAATCTTACTGGTAACTTTATCGGGAATCTTAACCTCGTACACCCCTTCAAGTGCGGCATCGACGGCGTCGTTATTCATTTTAACAACCTTGTCACCTTTTTTGCCATAGGTCTTTTTGATTGCGTCCTTGATGTATTTTACGGCGTCGTCGATGGGGATGACGCTGCTGATCTTGAAGAAGGCGGTCTGCATTATAACGTTGATCCTGGCGCCAAGGCCGAGTTCGGCGGCGATTCCAATGGCGTCGATGACGTAGAATTTCAGTTTTTTGTCGATTATCCGCTTTTGGACTTCCTGCGGGAGGGTATCCCAGACCTCGTCGGCGCTGTGGCTGCTGGTCAGGAGGAAGGTTCCACCGTCACGAACATTTCCGAGCATATCGTATTTTTCGAGGAAGCTCGGATTGTGGCAGGCGACGAAGTCGGCCTTACTGATAAGATAGGGTCTTCGGATAACCTGGTCTCCGAAACGCAGATGAGATATTGTGACGGCTCCGGCTTTTCTGGAATCGTAAACAAAATACCCCTGGGCGTAATTATCAGTTTCCTCGCCGATGATCTTTATGGAGTTTTTGTTTGCGCCGACGGTTCCGTCGGAGCCGAGGCCGTAGAACATCGCGTTAATGATGCCTTCGGTTGAAATCACGAACTGGTCATCGACGTCGAGGCTTGTGCCGGTGACATCGTCGGTAATACCGACGGTGAAGTGGTTTTTGGGTTTTTCGGCGTCGAGGTTATCGAAAACGGCCTTTACCATCGCCGGCGTGAATTCTTTGGAGCCCAGGCCGTATCTGCCGCCCACGATGAGCGGATATTTATCGAAATTCGTTTTGCCCCGGCCCATCGCCTCGCCTACGGCTGTTCGCACATCGAGATAGAGCGGCTCGCCTATCGCGCCTGGTTCCTTGGTTCTGTCGAGTACGGCGATTTTTTTAACGGTCCTGGGCAGTGCGGCAATAAAATGCTCAGTGCTGAAAGGCCTGTAAAGGCGGACTTTGATCAGGCCCACCTTGTCGCCTTTTGCGCTTAGGTAATTTACCGTCTCATCGGCCGTATCGGCGCCGGAACCCATTATGATAATCACCTTTTCGGCGTCTTTGGCACCGAAATAATCGAAGAGCTGATACTTTCGTCCGACGATGGAGGCGAATTTGTCCATCGTTTCCTGGACGATGGCGGGAGCGGCGAGGTAATACTTGTTCACCGTTTCCCTGCCCTGGAAGAAAACGTCGGGGTTCTGGGCTGTGCCGCCGATGGTTGGGGTATCCGGTGAGAGCGCCCTTGCCCTTGCCGCGGCGACAAAATCGTCGTCGATCATCGCGCGGATATCCTCCATCGAGAGTTCCTCGACCTTTTGAATCTCGTGACTGCTCCTGAAGCCGTCGAAGAAATGCAGGAATGGCACACGGCTTGCGAGCGTCGCCTGCTGGGCGATGAGGGCGAAATCCATTACCTCCTGGATACTGCTCGAAGCAAGCAACGCAAAACCGGTCTGGCGGCAGGCCATTACATCGGAATGGTCGCCGAAGATCGAGAGCGCCTGGCAGGCGAGCGAACGCGCGGAAACATGAAAAGCCGTCGGAAGCAGCTCACCAGCTATCTTATACATAGTCGGGATCATCAGCAAAAGACCCTGAGACGCGGTAAACGTGGTGGTTAAAGCACCGGCTGAAAGTGCGCCGTGTACCGCCGCCGATGCGCCGCCTTCGGACTGCATCTCGGTAACCGATGGGATAGTGCCCCAGATATTCGGTATGCCCTTGGCGGACCTGGCGTCGGCAAGCTCGCCCATCACGGAACTGGGTGTTATCGGATATATTGCTATCACTTCGTTGGTGGCGTGCGCGACATACGCAGCAGCGGTATTACCGTCGATTGTAACCATTTTGCGATTCATAGCTTCTCCACTTTCTGTCTGAAAATTAAAATAACTAAATCAAACTGACCGATTGGTCCGTTTGAAATATCAAAAATCAAAGATCAAAAATCAAAATTGCGGAATCCCGAAACGACATCGGGATGGTTTTTTTTATTGTTTTTGTTTTGTGAAACATCTTGTCAAATAAGCAGTTACATTAATTATTGGCCATAATTCGGTTAGTACGAGTTATCAAAATTTCTCCACAGGACGCCCGATGGCAAAATGACAGAAACGTTGGCGATACCCCCTCCCTTACGGTCGGGGCTTTGAACCTTACGGCCGGGGCTTTGAACCTTACGGTCGGGGCTTTGAACCTTACGGTCGGGATTCGGAGTGCTTCGGATTCAGCCTAAAACGTTTATTTAAATGTTCAAAGAGCAATAAAAAAGCCGCTCAGCAATAGAAATACAGTTTTATACAACTTTTCGAGGCGTTAT
The DNA here is from genome assembly GCA_964397865.1 of uncultured Pirellulales bacterium. Lineage (GTDB taxonomy): Bacteria > Planctomycetota > Phycisphaerae > Sedimentisphaerales > Anaerobacaceae > CAYNKU01. The sequence continues at coordinate 5,401 of CAYNKU010000165.1, forward strand.
GCAATGTAAAATTGGCGGATTTTGGGAGACGACCCGCACAAAAATGGCCCATAAGAAAGATTTTTCCCCGTTGGTACCAATTTATGAATTTTTTAAGAAATAATAAACTTTTGGAATAAACTGCGGCTCACAAAATCCGAAATTCTCCGCAGGACGCCTGACGGCGGAATATCTCCACAGGACACCCTATGGTGGAAGCACGAAACAAA
>CAYNKU010000166.1:0-3926 GCA_964397865.1 uncultured Pirellulales bacterium
CACTGAACTTGAAGTTCTCCAGGCTCTCGGAAACCTCGGCCGCCGTTTCAGTCAGCCGAGAAAGTATCCACTTATCGGTGATCGTCATCTTGTCCTTATCGAACTTGTCCGCCTCGATGCCTTCGAGGTTCATCATCGCGAACCGCGAAGCGTTCCAGAGCTTGTTGCAGAAATTGCGCCCGATATCGAATTTCTCGCTGATATTGCGACCTTTTTCATCCTTAATAACCGGCATCCGCATATCCTGGCTCTCCGTGGTCATCATCGCCAGGCTGAATCTCATCGCGTCAGAGCCGTAGGTCTCGATAATATCCAGCGGATCGATACCGTTGCCCTTGCTCTTGGACATCGTCTCGCCTTTGCCGTCGAGGATTTTGCCGTGAATGAATACGTCCCTAAAAGGTATCTGCCCGGTATTCTGCAAACTCATCATCACCATCCGCGACACCCACAGCGTAATAATATCGCGCGAGGTAACCAGCGTATCGGTAGGGTAGTAGTATCCCATCTCGCCGGTCTTTTCGGGCCAGCCCAGCGTGCTGTGCGGCCAAAGCGCCGAACTAAACCACGTATCCAGCACATCCGGGTCCTGAACCAGTTCGCCGCCTCCGCATTTCTCACACGCCTGCGGGTCTTCGATACCCGTCGAAAGCCCCCCGCAATCCTCGCAGTACCACACCGGTATCCTGTGGCCCCACCAGAGCTGCCTGCTGATACACCAGTCCCGTATCCCGTAAAGCCAGTCAAGATAGCTCTTGCCGTACCTCACCGGATGGAATCGTATCTTGCCGGCCTCCACGACCTCTATCGCTCGTTTGGCCAAAGGGCCCACCTTGACAAACCACTGATCCGAAAGATAAGGCTCGATCATCACTCCACTGCGGTCGCTGTGCCCCACCTCGTGTTCCATCGGCTCGATTTTCTCCAATAGTCCCTCGGCCTCGAGGTCGCGGAGCACCGCTTTCCTTGCCTCGAACCTGTCGAGCCCGGCATATTTTCCCCCGTTTTCATTGACTTTGGCATCCGGCGTAAGGATATTTATCCTCTCCAGATCGTGGCGCAGACCTATCTCATAGTCGTTGGGATCGTGAGCCGGCGTCACTTTCAAAAAGCCCGTACCCTCACCGGGTTTTACATAATCATCGGCAATGATCTCGATCTGCCGGTCAGTAAGAGGAAGCACCACCTTTTTCCCGAGCAGCCCGCCGGCCCTGTCGTCTTTCGGGTTCACCGCCACCGCCGTATCGCCGAGCATCGTCTCCGGCCTGGTAGTCGCTACGGTAACAAAACCATCGCCCTCGACCAGCGGATACTTAATGTAATAAAAATTGCCCTGCACCGTTTTATGGACGACCTCATCGTCGGCAACGGCTGTGCGAAGCGCCGGGTCCCAGTTGACAAGACGTTTGCCCCGGTAGATAAGACCCTGCCGATAAAGGCTGACGAACGTATGCCGCACCGCCTTCGCGCAGACATCGTCGAGCGTAAACCGCGTCCTCTGCCAGTCACAGCTCGCCCCCATACCCTTAAGCTGTTCTAATATCCTGTTTCCGTACTGGTTCTTCCAGTCCCAGATCATCTCCACGAGTTTTTCCCGCCCGATATCCCGACGCGTTTTGCCGGTCTGATCGAAAAGATTCTTTTCCACCACCGACTGCGTAGCGATTCCCGCGTGGTCTGTACCAGGCATCCAGAGACTGCTAAAGCCCTGCATCCTCTTGGCGCGGATAAGAATATCCTGGAGCGTATTATTCAGGGCGTGACCCATATGCAGGGCGCCGGTAACATTCGGCGGCGGTATCACAATGGTATAAGGCCCCGGCCGATCCGTCCCCTCCGCCGGCACCTCGACGTGAAAATAATTACCCGAGAACCATATCTCGTTAGCCCGGATTTCTATCTCCTTGGGCTCATAAACTTTGGAAAGCTCTTCCGACATAACTACTTCCGTCAAAAACTCAAAAAAATCCCGGCCGCCAACCCGACAGCCGGAATTTTATATTAATAAAAACCACCAATATTGTAAAGGCGCCATCGGCCAACGGCCGCCAAAAAAGAATCATCTAATACCGCCAAAACCGGTGGATTAATATATGATTCACAATAACTCGTAAAATACTGCGGCTAGCGTATCCGCTACACGCTCCACGCTATACGCTGCACATACGCTACACGCTGTACGCTGCACGCTGTACATACGCTATTCAATCGATATTCATCGTCATCAGAAATTCCGCGTTCGTCCGGCACTTGCCGAGCCTGCTCTTGAGCAGTTCCACCGCCTCAACGGGGTTCATCTCGCTCAGCACCCTTCGGATCCGGTACACCAGTTCCAGCTCTTTTTTGTCCAGCAGCAGCTCTTCCCTCCTGGTTCCGCTTCGGCTGATATCGATCGCCGGCCAGATACGCCTGTCAACAAGACGCCTGTCAAGGTGAAGCTCCATATTACCCGTCGCCTTGAACTCCTCGAAGATAACTTCATCCATCTTCGAGCCGGTATCGATAAGCGCCGTCGCGAATATGGTCAGCGAGCCGCCGTTTTCAACGTTCCTCGCGGCTCCGAAAAATTTCTTCGGCATCTGCATCGCACCGGCATCCACACCGCCGGTCAGGATCTTGCCCGAATGGGGCATCTCGGTATTGTACGCCCTCGCCAGACGTGTAATAGAGTCCAGCAGGATTATCACGTCGTCACCGTATTCGACCAGCCGCTTGGCCTTTTCGATCACCACCTCGGCCACCTGGCAATGACGCGCCGCCGGCTCATCGAATGTGGAACTGATAACCTCGACGTCCTCGGCGGTCTTTCGTTCCATCTCGGTAACTTCTTCCGGCCTCTCGTCGATCAGCAGCACTATCAATCTCGCATCAGGGTGATTGGTGCTGATGGCATTGGCTATCTTTTGCAGAAGTACGGTCTTGCCGGTTCGCGGCGGGGCGACTATAAGCCCGCGCTGACCCTTGCCCACAGGCGTTACCAGATCGATTATCCGCATATTGAGCTCTTCGGGAATCGTCTCGAGGATAAGCCTGTCCTCCGGGTGCAGCGGCGTCAGGTCACTGAATACCGCTTTCTCCGCGAGGTTGTCAGGGTTCTCAAAGTTAATAGCCTCGACACGCAGAAGCGCGAAGTATTTCTCCGACTCCTTTGGCGGCCTGATCTGACCGGAAACGACATTACCCGTCCGCAGTCCGAACCGCCTTATCTGCGAAGGCGATACATATATATCATCGGGCGACGAGAGGTAATTATAGCTCGGGTTGCGCAAGAAGCCGTAACCATCCGGCAGCACTTCCAGAACCCCTTCGCCGTACATCAGCCCGTTTTGACGAATCCGCTCTTTGAGTATCCTGAAGATAAGGTCCTGCTTCTTCAGGGCGGTGTATTCCTTGATGTTTTCCTTCTTGGCGATATCATGCAGTTCGGCGACATTGAGTTTCTGCAGATCTGTAAGGTAAAGATTGCCTTTCTTAATCCGCTCATATTTGGCGTGAGTGGATTCCTCGATCTGCTTTTTGGTCATAGGCTTTTCTTTGGTCTTGGTGGCGACAGCGGCCTCGCTTTCCTTCTCCACCGGGGCCGATTCAGCAGCCTTAGCCTGGCTCTCTTCATCGACTGCCTGTTCTTTTTCAACGGCCGGCTCCTTCGAGGCCTTGCGCTTCCTCGTTGTTTTCCTGGTTTTTGCGGCTGATTTAGCCATAACTACTCCTTCTTAACTGTTTATTTTGTAATAAGTTAAAATCACCGCCGACATAGTGCCATACGTACACAGTCGGCCTCAACTAATGCACTTGCGAAATACGAAACGCTATACGCTACACGCTCCACGCTGTACGCTATACTACATACACATCACCCACAACGCACCAAACCTTTGTAGGGTGGGGTCTTTACCCCACCACCTTTGTAGGGCGGGGTCTTTACC
>CAYNKU010000166.1:4026-5606 GCA_964397865.1 uncultured Pirellulales bacterium
ACCTTTGTAGGGTGGGGTCTTTACCCCACCACCTTTGTAGGGCGGGGTCTTTACCCCACCAAATTGTTATTACACAACGCAATACGATATACTATCGATTGTACCTCGGCAGCGCTCACAGGGATTTAACTGGATTTGAACAGCACGAAATCTATTAAAAAACGAGTCTTGCTAACGCGGGCAACTAACGACAAACCCCTTATTTAACGAGCACCCATTATATTATTGAAGATATCTGCGATTTGCCTGACTAAAGCCGAGCAGTCAGAATTGTTATCGACTACATCATCGGCGATTTCTGCCTTCTTGTCCAGAGGAATCTGAAAATTTTCTCGGCTTTTTAGCTGATTTTTATTAAAAAACCCGCTTTTCCCAGCGTTTTGAAGCCTTTTTCGCCTTTTTTTTTCGTCACAATCGACAAAAATAAGCCTCTCGCACCGCTTGTCCCACCCGATTTCCAGCAGAAGCGGCATATCCAGCACTATCGCTTTGACCTCCGCATCGGCCTGGTATCGCTCTATAAGACGTTCTGTTTCAGCCAATACCGGCGGATGCAAAATACCGCACAGACTGTCGAGTTTTTCTCTGTCACTAAACACGACAGCCGCCAACTCATCCCGGCTTATCCTGCCCTCATCGCCTAAAACAGCCCGGCCGAACAGTGAAACTATCCGCTCTTTGATCGCCGGCTCATCGAGCAACTCGTGGGCTATCTCGTCGGCATCGATTACCGCGCAGCCCAGCTTCGCGAACTCCCGCGCAGCGGTGGTCTTCCCCGAGCCGATACCGCCGAGGATACCGATTATTGGTTTTTTAAGAGAATTGCCCACTGCCATGGATTCTAATACTTAACTTTCCCGGCGTCAAGGAGCCGGTATGGGATTGCCCTCGTGCTTCGATTATAATACTCGGCTTGAGCGATTTTGTTCGCGCCGCACAAAAAAAAACACTCGCCGCCTCAGCGAACCTTCGCCCTTAAGTTTTTGATCAGGCTCGACAGCACCTGCTGGGGAATATCCGCAAGCTCCGGTTCGGGTATATCACTGACGGCTATTTTATCGATAATTTCCAGGGCCTTTTTGCCGTACGATGCTATCCTTTTGGCGACACCGTCAGCCGCGTCAAGCTCGCCGTCGGCCATATACCTCAGATACAAAATAACATCTTCCGTCAACTGATCTTTGCCTGCCCCCGGGCTGAACGAAACATCGGCATCGCCTTCGGGCGTTTCTTTCTCTCCGATTATTTCCTGCGTAAGCTCGAAGGTCTCAGCCATCAGCCGCTTCTTTTTCTCTTCTTCGGTTTCATCCACCGGTGCGAGCTTGAGCTCTTCGGCACCCGAGAGATCCGGGATATATATTTTGTTATGACACCTCGGGCACTTCGCCCATTTGCCCCCGGTACTGTCCGGCGCCTCTATCTTTTTACCACAATGTTCGCAATGAAATGTTATAGCCATTTCCTCACCTCATGTGTTAAAAATCCAGTGTCTTAAACCTTATATTCCACAACCACTTCCGTCGTAATACCGCCTCGCGGGGTAAACTGCGAGCGGACTTTCATCCACCGCGGCCCGCACG
>CAYNKU010000167.1:0-2884 GCA_964397865.1 uncultured Pirellulales bacterium
AGAAGAGGCTATTGCCAAGATCAAAACTGAGTATGAAGAACAGATAGCCAAAGCCAAGGCTGAAATTGAAGAAAAAATTCAGGAGTTGGAAGGAACTATCCAGGAAATGGCAGAAGAGGAAACCGACGATACTGGTGTGGGTGTCTCTGACAGCGGTACTGAAGAAAAACCTGTAGTGACGGATGAAAATGAAGAGTCCGTTGGTGGGGGAGTTTCCAAAGCTATCCAGGAAATGGTTGGTACATCCGCTGCTTCGCCGGGTGAGCAGGCTGCTGTGTTCTCAGGGTTATGCGCAGGCGATATTATGCAGAAAGAAGTTGTCTGGGCAGGTGCTGAAGACAGCATCCAGCAGGCTCTTGTAAACATGAAGCAGTCCGATAGCGGTTACATATTGATAGGTCAGGATAGAATACTTGAGGGTATCGTATCGAAGTCTGACCTGACAAGCGGGGTCAGTCCATACCTTAGGCCGGAGTTTTCCAAATGGCGCCGGCCGCTGGATGACGCCACGCTTCAAATCAAGGTCAAATGGATAATGAATAAGTCCGCTCATACCATAAGTTCTCAGACGCCGCTTACAGATATAATTAACAGCATGTGTCAATTTGGCCCGTATGCTTTACCAGTAATAGATGATCAGCAAGATAAGATACTGGGGCTGGTAACAGAAGTTAATATCTTCAAGGCGATACTTGAACTCATAAACGGTCAAGACCTGTCTGGCCCTGAAAAAGCTCCTCAGGAAGCCCCCGCATCTGAACACCCTTCGGACAGTAAAAGCACTCAAGCGACCACCGACGCGGTGTGATATCGCCGTGGGGTATTTGGCATAATCAGCTCCGGAAAAAAGGCCATAATGTTATTTACCGGTGGTATCGGCGATTGGTGTCAATTGGGATTTGACTTTTGGGCTGTAAATTGCTATAATAATTTGATTGCCTATCACGGACGGGGGCAGTATATACGTTATAACCAAGGTGTCCGAATCCTCAGGAGGAGCTAAGTAAGAGTCGTCCCAAAAGCTCATAAATTTGTATTTTCTGTGTAAAAAACGGTGTTTCACACAGGTTTTGGAGCGGATTTCGGCAAATTAACGTTAATTTTTGTGATTTGGTTTAATGGGTGACACAAAGATCGAGCATGAGCCGCGTTTTTTGGCGGTGGCTGCTGATGGGGCGAGCGAGGGGATTGTCGTGGTCGATCTCGATGGAATTGTTTGCTTTGCCAATTCCGCCTGGGCCATAATGCATGGATATGAGAATGCCGATGAGCTGGTCGGCAAACATATCAGCTTTTTTCATACCGAAGAGGAGATGAAAGCACTTGTGACCGGTTTTATAGAAGAGGCCAGGCGCAGAGGGCTTTTTGCCGGTCCGGTCGAACACGTGCGAAGTGACGGTACGATATTTCCTACGCAGACGAGAATGGTTACAGTAAAGGTCGATGGAGATGAGGCAGTCGGACTTGTCGTTTTTGCTTCGGATGCTTCCAGCCATAGCCAGGGCCAGCATCTTAGCCAAAAGACCGTGGAATTCGCAGCAGCTAACAAACGCCTTCAAGAGAAATTAGCCCAACAAAAACAAAACCAGGATAGCCTCAAGGAGCAGCTTGAGGAATTAGTGTCGGCAAATGAACATTTACAACAGCAAATTACCGATTTCAAGCAGGCAGATAGTGAGTTCAAAGAGCAGTATGACCAACTTGAACAGGGTCTAAACCAGCAAAATTCCGAATTAACCGCTGCCAATGAACGAATACAAGACCAAAATGTTCACCACGAGCAGGCAGAGCAGCAACTCAGGCAACAGGCCGATGAATTAATAACAGCGTTAGCGACAAACGAAAAGCTTCAAAATCAAATATCCGAACACGCCGAGCAAGAGCAGGTACTGAAAGAAAGAGTCGCTGAATTAACTGCGGCAAATGAGAAACTCAAAGAGGGGTTAGTCGGGCTGGAGAAGGAGTCGGAGACCCAGGCACAGGAAACAATTGCTATACTCAAAGCTGAGTACGAAGCCCGGATTGCCGAAGTCAGGAGCCAGGCCAAAGAGGAAATTGAAAAAATTTCCGCTGAGCATAATCAGCAGATAACCCGGCTCAGGGCCGATACTGACGCGGCTATTACAAACGAAAACAGCAAGACGGAAGAGAAAGTTGAGCAAATATCCCGGGTTATGGCAGAGGCCGAGGAAAGGTTAAAAACTCTTGAGCAGCAGGTGGCACAACTCGAGGGCGAGCTTACTGAAAAGGAAAAGGTCTATACAGAGCGGACAGCCGGCATTAAAGCGGAAGCTGAACAAACCATAGCCGAAGAAAAAGCCAAAGCAGCCGAAGCCGCAGCGGAAGTTGCCAGGATCAAGGCAGAAGCCCAGGAGACGATTGCCGGGATCAAGGCAGAGTACGAACAGCAGCTTGTGAACTTAAAAAGTGAAACCGATAAAATCATTGCTGACGAAAAAATCAAAGCCGATAAGGCCTTGGAGCAGGCGGCAAAAGTCAGGGCTGATGCCGATAAGACAGTTGCCAGATTTGAATCTCAGGGGCGGGCACAAGAGCAGAACTGGAAAGAAAAAATAGATAAGATCAAGAGCCAGGCTCAAGAGAAGCAAGAACTGCATATAAAAAAGATGGCCGAAATCAAGGCTAAAACGCAGGAGAAAATAGCCGAAATCAGGGCGCAAACCGAAGCGAAGATAGCTGAAATCAAGACTAAAACACAGGAGAAGACAGCCGAACAAAAGACAAAGTCAGAAGCTAAGGCCCAGGAGAAAATCGCTAAGATCAAAACCGGGTATGAAGAACAGCTTGCCGGGGCTAATACTCAAGCCGAGGAAGCAATAGGCAAATACAAACAGGCCGAGGAACATTTTAAGCAGCAGATTAC
>CAYNKU010000167.1:2984-5586 GCA_964397865.1 uncultured Pirellulales bacterium
TTAGCGGATATAAGCAGGAACAAAAAGCCTTAAAAGAAGACCGTTATCAGCTTGAGCAGCACCTGAGGGAGCAGATGGTCAAATTAAGAGCAGCTAATGAGCAACTTCAAGACGAGATCGTTAAACGAGAACAGGCGGAAAGACAACTCTCTTTAACGCAGTCAAGGCTGGATAATATTAACGTCATTGTTCACAAGCACTTATAAATCACAACCCACTAAAGTTCGCTGGAAATTTCTATAAGCGCGGAGTTTTTTTCTTGTTTATTTTTCAATTTTGCCGATAATGTGCTTTGCAAGAGCAGTGGAAAGATCGTTTTCCTCGGTTCTTTTTTATTATTCCAGGGTAATAGGAGAAGATTTAACTTCATAGAAACTGAATAGCTAAGAGGTAACTTTCGTCAGCAAAACGGCAATGTGAGCCTTTATGGTTCACAAATTTATCTGGTTTGTCATCGAGACTTCTACTTTCTGATTATAAGAGCGTTGGGGGAAAGCGCATCCAGATAGGACCCCTTGCCGTGGGCGCTGACAGAGCGGCGGAACTCGACGCTCTTTTTAATTGGAAAGATAGAAATGACTGCAAAAACGCAGGTCGAAGATGTGAATTTCGGATCAAGACCTGATACGGAAGTAATTGCCGGTTTTGCGAAATTGCCGCAGAATATTACAGGAAATGATTCTTCCAATTACATCGCTGTAGAGTTTGAAATAGAGCCGGCCAATTCAAAAGTCTTAGATATTTATTGCACATTGCTGCCATTTGTGGAAAAGGAGATACTCTATAAAACCTGTTTAGGAAATAAAATTGACGCAGGCGTTGAAAAAGCAATCGAACAACTGGAGAGAAGATTTTTCGGCGCGACCAAAAAAGCTATAATAAGCGCACTCGAAGATGCACTTAAATGTTATAAACGACTCAAGAGGCAAAACGGCGACACCGGGCGCGGGTCGGCAAAATAGCCGTATCTTCTTTTTACATCGGGGGTTACAAATCGTTTTAGGGTTTGCGGGTAACTTTGTAACTTTTTTAATTTACCGTAAAAAAGCCTTAAGTTCAGCCTTTTATCTTCGAGAATTGGTATAGAGGTTCCGGTGCAGCATTTTTTAGCGGCAAAATGATTTAATGAGGTTTAACGTAATGGCTAACCGTTCAGGAGTGTTAGAGAAAGAAAGTGCCGCATTTGCCGGTGAGGGATCACCTGTACGTACAAAGCATTCGAGTTTCAGGCCGGTTTCAGTTGCAAGTCCCAAACTGCCGGCAATAGATAATCTTCTTGAAGAAACGCTTGTTGTCGGTATTGGGCCCGCTGAAGCCCTGACCAAACGTGAAGCGGAAATTCTCAAATTGATTGTTGCAGGCAAGACCAACAAAAAAATAGCTCAAAAGATTTACCGAACCGAACGAACGGTTGAATACCATCGCTATCGCCTTATGCGCAAACTTGGTGCCCATAACGCGGCAGATTTAGTCAGGCGCGCCATTTCTATGGGGATCATATAGGTGCGCTTCAGTTATCTTTTAGAATTTTCAAATCTACTATCCTTTTGATCATTCCTATAGCCGGTTTTCGAAGCCTTGTCAGTATCCATCCGGCCGGTGTGAAATACAGTATTTTCCGAAATTATCTCACTATTGCAATGTGACGAATTAGAAATAAACGGGCGAAATTTGTCTATTGAGATTGTCTAAACGCAAATATGCCGCAAAAGTGGTTCCCGATTTTGAAGAATAGTTAAAACAGGAATCAGATACCATGCAGGAAGACAGATTTGCCGGTCGGGTTTTAGTAGTGGAAGACTGCCCGACCAATCAGTTGCTTATTAGTTTGCTGTTGGAACGGCTGGGCCTGGAAGTAACACTGGCCGGAGACGGCAAAGAGGCGGTTGATATAGCCCTATCTCAAGCATTTGATTTGATATTTATGGACATGCAGATGCCCAATATGAACGGATACGATGCTACAAAAGCTTTGCGAAAAAACAGCCTGACAATACCAATAGTTGCGTTAACTGCTTACGCGATGAAAGGCGACAGAGAAAAATGCATATTCGCCGGTTGCGATGACTATTTAGCCAAGCCCATCAAGCGTGAAAAGCTCATACAAATCATTCGCAAGTATTTACCTTCAAAGAGCGAACCTGAGTTCGAAGCAGGTCGGCTCAGCCGGTTTTTTTCCGGCGAAAAATCCACAGGCGAGCCGAAATACGAGTCAGCTAATGTTCAGGGCAGAGAAGCTATAATCAGTTGGTCGGTTATTATGGAGGCTTGTGGGACCGAAGATATGGTCGAAGAGATAGTCGGGATGTTTTTGAAGGATGCCCCGCGATGTATGGAACTTGCAGGTGAAGCGGTAGAAAGCAAAAATCTCAAAGACCTTAAATTGTATGCTCACAGATTAAAGGGTTCTGCCGGATACGTCGGCGCGGTGCAACTATCAGAAGTATGCCGTCGTTTAGAGTGTGCTGCGGATGAAAAAGATATTGAAGCGGCAGCCTTGCTTTTTTCCGATGTAAAAGAGGCATTCGAGAAAGTTATGTCATTTTTATCCAGAGATAACTGGATTGAATTAGCGAAACAGCAGGGAAACAGTAAACAAGCC
>CAYNKU010000168.1:0-5577 GCA_964397865.1 uncultured Pirellulales bacterium
TTCTTTCGGGGTTTTGGGGCGTAAAAAAACAAAATATTACCGTCGGCATACGGTTGACATTATGGGATAAATGGGTATAATTGAAGTTTCTAAAGATTTGCGTTTTCGAATCTTATGTATATTTTTTTCGGCCACGAGCGGGGCGAAACGTTTGGATTCGGCCCGGGTGGTGTGATTGTAAGCTTTGGAGTCATTGATAATTATGACGACAGAACCGAATGCCGCAGGCGCCGGGGGGCAGGAGCCGGAACTGAATAAATTCTTCCGGGCGGCAATCAAGACCAATGCCAACGATATGCACTTAAAGGTCGGGCAGGTGCCGAAATTGCGGCTGAAGGGCCAGCTTAAAAATACGACCGGCGAGACGCTGGGCAAAGAAAGGCTCGAAAAGTTGATCTTCGATATCCTGACTGACGGGCAAAAGGAAACCTACCTGTCGACGGGGACGGTCGATCTGGTTTACAAACTAAGCGAGGACGAGCGTTTCCGCGTGAATGTGTTTCGTCAGCGAGGGGTTATGAGCCTTGTCGCGCGGCGGGTGAATACGACGATTCCGCCGATGGAGAAGCTGGGGCTTCCGAAGATACTACAGAATATCTGCGACCGCAGCCAGGGTTTGATACTCGTGGCCGGTCCGAGCGGCTGCGGTAAGACGACGACGATCGCGACTATGCTGGACCATATCAACAGCACGCGCAGCAGCCATATAATTACGATAGAAGATCCGATAGAATACCTCTTTACGGATAAGAAGTCGATAGTATCGCAGCGGGAAATCGGTATCGATGTGAAAGATTTCGACGCCGCTATGAAAGACCTTAGCCGGCAGGACCCGGATGTTGTGTTTATCGGTGAGATGCGAGACGCCGACACGGTCAAGGCTGGTATGCAGGCCGCTGAGACCGGGCACCTGGTGTTAGGGACGATGCACGCGGCGAACTGCGCACAGGCGGTGCAGCGGCTGCTGGATTTGTTCCCGCAGGAAGAAAGAGGCCTTGCGAGGCAGACTTTGTGTTTGATAATTACAGCGGTTATAAGCCAGATACTGATGCCGAGTATAAAGGAAGGGGTCGACCTGGTGCCGGTTATAGAAATCCTTATCGCGAATTCAACGGTGCGAAAGCTGATCTCGGAATCGCGTGAGGCGGATTTCTTCAGTGTGATAAAAAGCTGTCAGAAGGAGGGGATGCAGGATTTTACGACGAATATGTGCAAACTTATCGACGATGGAAGTATCGATCCGCGTGAAGCATATCATTACGCACCGAATGTGGAAGAGTTGAAAATGGCGATGAAGGGAATCAAGACGAGCTCGAGCGGGATACTTTAAGATTTGAGTTAAATTGGTAATGGAGTCAAACATGCCGGAGTTATTACTGAGTGCGGTCGAATACGGCGGCTATATAAATCCGATCAAGTTGGGGGTCTTTGTGGTATTGTTCTTTGGCTGGCTTTTGCTTGTGAAGTGGGTATACGAAGACGCCGGCGCGGTTGGCACGGATGACAGTTTCTGGACGGGTATAGTGGTTGCGGCCGGTGCGGCGGGCGCTCTTATCTGGCTGCTGGTTCCGGTATTTGTCATAGGGCTGATATTTTATATCGCGGCGGTGGGGGCGGGGGCGATCAGTTATATTATGCACCGTGACAGCCTGGCAATGGAACACGACCGGATACTGAGTATGGAGAATATAAAAGGACTGTTCGCCAACGAGGGTAAGAAACTCAAGGAGATAGAGGGTATTCTTTTTATCACCGCGAATAATAACGAGGTACCGACGCCGGAGCCCAAGACGCCGGAATTTTACGGTTACAAGGCGGCGACGGACCTGTTTACGGACGCAACGCGGCGCAGGGCGGAGAACGTGATCTTTTCTCCGACGGCTGAGAATTACGATGTCACTTATAATATCGACGGTGCTCCGCTGAAGCAGCCTTCGCTGGCGCGGGGTCAGATAGATCATTTGAGTAAGTTCATGAAAAGCCTTGCGGACTTAGACGTCGAGGAGAGGCGCAAACCGCAAAAAGGCAAATTTACCGTTCGACTGAATAAAAATAACACCGACTGGGAGATCACAACAGCCGGCTCGACCGAAGGTGAGCAGGTCAGGCTCAAACAGTTGACAAAACAGAGCCTGACAAGACTGGACGATCTGGGGCTGACGGAGAAGCAGTTTGAACTGATGGACGGTATGAAAGAAGTCGAGCAGGGTTTGTTTATCGTATCGGGGCCGAAGAAGTCCGGCGTGACAACAACGATGTATTCGCTGCTGAGAGAGCACGACGCTTTTATTAATAGTATAACGACGCTGGAGAAACAGCCCGCCGCCAAACTTTTGAACATTCCTCAGGAGATATACAGCTTAAGCGATACGGGTGTGACTACTTACGGCAAGAAGCTGCTGTCGATCGTAAGGCGGGAGCCGGATATCGTGGGCGTGGCGGAATGCCCGGATTCCGAGACGGCGCAGATCGCGTGCAAGACGGCGATGGGCGGCAAGATAATCTACCTGATCCTCGAAGCCGACAGCGCAGCCAAGGCACTGGTAAAATGGATCAAGCTGATCGGCGAAAGAAAGGCGGCGATCGAGAGTCTTGTGGGGATCAGTAACCAGCGGATATTGCGGATGCTGTGCGAGGAGTGCAAACAGGCTTATGAGCCTAATAAGGAACTGCTGAGGAAATTCAACCTGAGCTCCGACAAGGCGAAGGTGTTCCATCGTGCGGGTAAAATAATTTACAGTAAGCACGGCAAAGGCACGCCCTGTGATCACTGCCAGGAAACCGGTTACGTGGGACGAATGGGTATATTCGAGGTTGTCAAGATCGATGACGATTTGAAAAGTACGCTGAGACAGGCGAAATCGGTATCGGATGTGGAGATGCAGTTCAGAAGCGCCGGGATGAGATCACTGCAGGAGCAGGCGCTGAGTAAAGTTATTGAGGGCGTAACGGCGATCAACGAGATGGTGCGAGTATTTTCGGCATCGAAAAAGGAGAAGCCTCGGCCGGCGAAGCAGCGGAAATTATAATGGGCGAGAAATCGTCAGAGTCAGTGATTGAGAAATTGGAGACTGTGTAATGGGCAGCTTATTGGTACTATTGGTTATTATAGGGGTCGTCGCTTATCAGTATCTGAAGGGCTCTGTTGTGAAAGCTCTTGCGCTGCTGATAAGCTGTATCTGCGCGGGGGTCGCGGCGTTCGGTTATTATGAACTGCTGGCGGGGGTGCTTATCGGCAAAGATATGCTTGTAAGCTGGGCGCATAGTCTTTCGTTTCTGGTTATTTTTGGTGTTGTTCTGGCGGTAATGGAGGCGGTCGCGTCACAGATTCTCAAGAAAAGGATCGAGCTCGGTCTTATGCCGGAACGTGTCGGTCGGGTCGTGTGCGGGATACTTGCGGGTCTGCTGCTATCGGGTTTTGTCCTGAGCGCACTGGCAATGGCTCCGCTGCCTTATAAATATCCCTATAAGCGTTTCGAGCAGAGCAATCCGAATCCGGACAAACCCGGCAGGAGCCTTCTAAATGCCGACGGTTTGGTGGCAGGATGGTTTGGTCTTATGAGCAGAGGCAATTTCAGCGGTAAAAAAAGTTTCGCAATGCTGCATCCGAATCATATCAACCAGGCCTATCTTAACCGGCTTAATGTCAGCAATAATATCGAGGCGGTAACGAGTCCGGAAGCGATCAAAGTACCGGCTAAAGGAGCGGCGTGGCCCGCACCGGAGAATCTAAGGGATATAGAGGGCAACGTAGTTTCAGCAAAAAGCGGCTGTGCGCTTACCATAGTCCGCATCGGGATCACGAGCGCATCGATGGAGGCTTCGGTCAGTTTCACGGCCGGGCAGTTGCGAATCGTATGTAAGCCCAAGGCCGACGATAAGGCCGGTCTTGCCGGTAAAGGTACCGCGGTATATCCGATCGGTTATATGAAAACTCCTGATCGGATGCAGACGGTAAATATGAGCAAACCCATCGTCGTCAGCCGAGACGATCTTGACGGCAGTTTGAGGTATATTGATTTTGTTTTCGAGGTGCCCGCCAACTCGAAGCCTGTTCTGGCGGCTTTCAAGGAAAACGCACTCGTTGAAGTGCCCAAGGCGGTTTCGGCTGAAAATGCGCCGCAGGTGATACCTTTTATACTCGCGTCGGATTGTACAACGTTAGCGGGAGAACTCGAAGAACTGAGTTCGGCGGCGATTTACGGTCTTAAGCTGTCGACCGATAGAAGGCTCCTCGAAGAGTTGAGCCTGAAGATAGATGATGTCGATATCTTTACCGGCAGCCAGACACCGGAGAGCATTACTCCCGCCGTGCTGGATGGTGGCAGGATAATTTATGTCAGGGCGGAGCTGAAAAAAGCCAGGGAGGAAAAAGAAGAAACCGAGACTGCAGATGCTGAAGACGCAGAAGTCAAGGCCGATGCACCAGTCGCCACGGATATCACGGGCCAGGAAACGGGCAGAATGCTGGACCTGATACCGAGGTATAAGCTGCTTTCGCTGAAATGCAATAACCCCGCTACGGGAGTTGTGATACAGGGGTCGCAGTTGCCGGTACTTGTGGAACTTTCGGGCAGAGAGCATTACAGCGCAGGCGTAATAGCCAAAGGCGAGATCGACGGTGAGGACGTTTATGAATTCGATTTCTGCTCGGTTTCCGCCGATGATTCCGCAGAGGTACCCGAGAAACTGACGCTGGGTGAGGATGGTAATATAACCAAACCCTTCCCGGAGAACATCTGGATTACGCAAAAGGCTCAAAACATATCCGAATTTTATGTGCTGTATATGATTTCAACTCGCTCGAACGCTATGATCACCTCTGTTCGGGCGGGTGATTCACAGGCCGGGGCTAAATTTAAAAAATACGCGGGCTTTTTTGTAAAATAAGCCGGGGAGGTATCGTCGGCTTTAAAAGTAGTCCCGGAATTTTTCAGCAGAGGGGGCAGATTGTCTGTAAGGAAGGCAGATTTGTCAGTAAGAAGTCGGTCTGGGCATACCTTCAATTTTCCTGTTGCAACGGCCGGCGGATTTTCATATAAAAAATCCTGCTATTTATCAAATTTTGAAGGAGAAAACATGCGTAATTCAACAAATCTCAAAATGTTCGTAATTGTAATGGTTTTTGTACTGTCGCTGTTTGTTGATACCCAAATCGCGAAGGCAAATAAGGGGATATGGGTTTTGCTCGATGATACCGGTTGTGAATCGGCTATCAAGCTGGCGAAGAAAAGCGAATGTCTGGTCTATGTTCAATTTGCCGATCGTAAAAAGGCCGACGAGGCGAGGAAGATCGTCGATGAGGCGGGGCTGTACGGAACGCGTATATTTATCGAGGCGGGTTCTTTGGACAGGATTCATCTTGCGGATAATATCGCTGATGTGTTGATGGCGAAAGAGGCAGCCGCGGTGTCGCAGGCGGAGGTGCTGCGGGTTTTGCGGCCGGAGGGCAAGGCGCTCTTAGGAACCAAAGAAATAATCAAACCTGTTCCCGAAGGTATGGGCGAGTGGAGTCATCCATATCACGGGCCTGACAACAATCCGCAATCGGAGGATATACTCGCACGGACGCCGTAT
>CAYNKU010000169.1:0-1959 GCA_964397865.1 uncultured Pirellulales bacterium
CGTGCGTAAGTGCAAGCATTTTCATTTGTTCAAGATCGATAATTATGTCCGTACCTTGTACGTTAGAAACAGTTTGACGAATACGTGAGCCCATAACTTCGTGATGAATCACTGCCTGGCGACCTTCCGGCCCAACGAGTACATCCATAACTACTGTCCGGGCATTTAAAATTGGCTGGATAACATCGGCAAATGCGACCGACGTACCCGAACCGAGAAAAGAATTTATACCAATCACAGCCGCAATAATTATCACCGCCGCCGCGGCAAACTTTGTCATTTTACTTGTCATAATTATTCTCCATACATTCGGCTGTTTTACAGCCGGTTGTTTTTTTGATGTATCCAGCGCTTTCAACAGCTTATCAAGAACTCTGCCGTGTATCTCGTCGCTGGATTCGACTTTAAATTTTCTAACAGCTTTTTTTATATCTTTAACTGATTTCATTTTTCTTTTCCTGGTCAGAAAAGATCGTCCGAAGTTTTTCCAGGCCGTATCGGTACCGACTTTTTACTGTATTGATTGAGATTCCCTGCAGCTCGGCTATCTGTCTGAACTTCATACCGCCTTGAAGATGCAGCATTATTACTTCCCGCTGCTCATACGCAAGCTGCGCTATCGCATAATTCAAATTTCCTGATTCTTCTCCAAACTCGGCATAATGCTGGGGACTATTTGTTCCGATGACAGTTGCTTCGCTCAATTCACAAGGTTGCGATTTTCTTGCCCTGAGCCTGTCACGTGCAAGATTCACAACGCAGGTGGCCAGATAACTTTTAAGACTTCCGGCAAGTTTGAGCTTTTCCCTGGACTCGATAAACCTGCAGAAAACATCATGCAATACATCTTCCGCCGCATTTACATCTTTTAATAGAGCCGCTGCCAGCGCCAGCAGATAATCGCCATACTTGCGATAAATCCCGCAAAGAGCCTCGTTGCTCCCACGCTTAAATTTCCATATCAACAGCTTATCTTCCAGCATCAGGAAATTTCCCTGGCCAAATTAAGAACGTTCTTCACCTGTTACACGAACCAACACCCTCTTTTGGTTCAAATAAAACCGAAATTTATTACAATTTTACCGATTTTTCAGTGCCAAAGACATGAAAAAAGCCGGGCAAAAACACACCCGGCCTTTCAGCGACATGTTATTTCAAAACAATCAGAGTATTATCAGAATCCGCCAATAATTACCCAGCGACCAGACTGGCCGGGCAATTGCTGAACAATAGGTTCGTGTTGCTTAGACATAGTTGCTTTGCCTTCCATTTGGATTTCAAGTTCATAGGGCACACGAAAACGTTTCGTCTCAGAAGGAAGCCCAATTGGTTCTTCCATGGAAACTATCCGGATTATATTAAGCTCACCAAATATTTCCTTTATTTTCCCGGCAGGTACGCCCAAAAACAATTTACTTGCTTTGTCATAATTCTTGGCAATCAAGGCGTCAAGAAACTGGCGAACAACTTCGACAGCGATTTCTTCATCGCTAAGATCTCCTTGAGCTAGTCCCATAGTCATTTGGTCAATACGTTCAGCATTATCGGGTATGTTTCCGAACGTGAACATTTTTGCATCGATTGGCTGATTGTAATCGTAATACTCCAGCGTTTTCATGTATTCATACTCACCATCTCTTAGCTTATAGAGCTCTATTGCATTAACTAGCAATGTAGCTTGGTCAATGTATAGCACCATACGCTGAAAAGGTGAATCGTCCTCTTTTGTAGATGTCGCTGTTACAATAATTGGATTGGCTTTATCTGAAGGCTCTTCAATCTCTATTGTTACTTTGCCCTGTTCCTGTTTTTCTTGTAGACGTTCGACAGCCAGTTTCGGGTCGAGATTCTCCATCATCTTAAGTACCTGGGCAGGATTAGCTTCGTCCTCAGTGGTGGTTAAGATATTTTTTTCTTTAAGCCACTCTTGCTTTTTATTGCCCTTCCATATTACCACTC
>CAYNKU010000169.1:1969-5571 GCA_964397865.1 uncultured Pirellulales bacterium
TTTTTGGGCTGGCCGTTCTGACTAAATTCAACCCAAAACTCTACCGGCTGATCCTCGTGTGATGGGGTAATAGCTCTAATGTGAAGATAAAGCACACTATGGCTGGCCTGAATAGTTTGTTCAATTGCATAAGCTGACGGTATTGACTTATCAAAGATTGTTATCGAAATTACCACCGCGATAATTATCACCGCCGCGGCCGCAAGTTTTGTAATTTTACTTGTCATAATCATTCTCCCTATATTTGGCTGGCCGGCAGCCGATTTCTTCTTTTTAGCTTCTTGTTGTGTCTCTAAGATATCAGACCAAAGCCGGTTATCCATTTCAGCACTGGCTGTAAAATGTAAACTCTTAACTTTATTCTCAAGATTTTCTGCCGGTCTCATTTTTTTACCTCATTAAGATTGACCGCAGTTTATTTAATCCGTATCGATATCGGCCTTTAGTTGTATTGACCGAGACGTTTTGCAGCCGGGCTATTTCCTTGAATTTCATCTCCGCTATCAAGTGCAAAATTACTGTCTCTCGCTGCTCGTACGGAAGTCTGGCTATCGCGTAATTCAACTGTTTGGACTCTTCGCTGCATATAACCGGTTGATCCGGCTCGCTCGGATCCAGGGCCGCAAAATCCGTTTCTTCCAGGCTGACAGGCTGTCGCCGATTTACTCGGAGCTTGTCGCGTGCACGATTGATAACACATGTTGCCAGATAGCCCTTGAGGCTTCCCCGGAGCTTAAATTTCCCAGAAGAACTCACAAAAGCGACAAAAACGTCGTGCAAAACATCCTCACTTGCACTTGTGTCATTTAAAAGAGCAATCGCCAACGTCAGCAAATAATCCCTATACTTTTCGTAAATACGGCGAAGCGCTTCTGTACTGCCGTACTTAAATCTCCATTTAAGCAGTTCATCTTCTATCATTTGCGACCTATTTGCCGAACTTCAAGAACGATCGTTCACCTCTATTATCACGATCCTGAAGACCATTTGGGTATAAAGAAAATTAGGATTTTTTACAATTTTACCGTTTTTTCAGTGCCAAAGAAATGAAAAAGGCCGAGCAAAAATACACCCGGCCTTGTGTAATACGATGTTTCGTTGGATGATTTACTTCGGCAAATCCTCTGGTGCAACGTCTTCTACTGTCAAATCGCCGTAAATAACACGATATGTTTCGGAGTCTGTAGGTTTGTACCAGCAGATTGGAGAATTTCCATCACCAAGCTTGACATCCTTACCGACATAGTGCCAATCGTTTTCGTCCTTTAGAAGTCGAACAAAAATAAACCCAGGCGCAAACTTCAATGGCAATTCCACCCTTTCTTCTTCTGTACATTTCGCGAATTTCTCACGATTCTTATTTACATCATCGATATATACCTGACCATTGAAATCTCTTGGAAAGGTGCCATCAAGTATAATCTCTGCCCACATACGAAGGGTCACAATCAGGTCCTGTTCCGTTCCCCCTGCAACGGATAATACGCCACCCTTTGGAGGTTCAGAATAACCTTCAGGTATTTCCATACTAAAAAGCGATTCATCAAGTTCCACATCAAACTCAAAATTCGTCAAAGCGAACTCCAGTTGGCGCCATTTCTGCTCGATACGTATCGGCAGGTGTGTTTGCGGGTCCGCCCAGACTTTTAATTCTCCATCAGGCCCGGTTGCCCGAACAACCATTGTGAGTTGACCGTCAAGCTCCTGCTCACCAAGCAGCTCAACCGAGAAGGCCGGATCCTCCTGTAATTCCGTAATAACGTTTCTCATCCCTTCCAGGATGTTTTCAGGTTCTTCCGGTAAATCTTTTAAGTCAATAAATACGGCTCTTTTATGCTGTGGAACCAGAGTGAGGATTCGGAGATTATCAAAATCGACAATTTGTATAGCCTGTATAGTCTTGCCATCTGGCGACAAGATTTCATTTCTAAGCCGCTGCGTGCCGTTGTTCATAACCCTGGTGATAGGAACGTTTTCTCCTTCTGCCATAATAACATTGAATACCACAGTTTGAGCTGTCATTATAGGCTGGATTATTTTACCCCAGGCAACACTTGCACCATCTATTGACCCGCCAAACTGATTTATACCGATAAGCACCGCAATAATTATCACCGCCGCGGCGGCTAATTTTGTTATATTACTTTTCATGATTATTCTCCCTATCGAAAGCAGTCTGGTTTTTTCGCTGGGAATCTGGTTTAACGCCTCTATTATTTTAGCTTGTCGAACATCCATTTCAGAATCCAGGGTTTTGCCAAACCGCAAAAGTGAACGTTTTTCGCTTTGTAGTGACTCGGCGTATTCTCTACACCCAGTGCACTGCCTTATATGTTCGTCGATAGCTTCGATTTCTTCGGCGCTCAAAAGCCCAAGAACGTAATCAGCTATCTTGTCCCGCATTTTTTCACAAGGATTATTCATTTACACGTCCTTAATAAGCAGTTCGTGTAACTTCTCTGTCGCGGCCCGCAGCTTCGAATATACTCCCGGCACAGAAATATTCAGTTTCTCCGCAACTCTTTTGACACTCTGGCCGTCAAAGTAATACATCACCAGCGGCAACCTGAACTCCTGCGGCAGTTTTTCGATAGCCCGCTGCAACCTGTCATTTTCCGCTGCGCTTTCATTTAGCAGTTTCGCCTTCTCTTCGACGGCTTTTCGTGAATGCTCTTTTCTGCGCGCCAAATTTATACACATATTTTTAGCGATTCTTGTGATCCACGGACCGAACTGCGAGCCGTCCCGCAATTTACTTATCTCAACGAAGCCTTTCAGCATCGCTTCCTGCGCGATATCTTCAGCATCAGCAGCATTGCCGAGCATACCCATACACACGACAAATACGTACCGGTAATGCTTGTTCACAAGATCGGCATACGCCTTTCTATCTCCTGCAAGGCACGCTCTGACCAGATTTTTATCCGAACGTTCGTCCAATAGAAGCTCCTGATTGCTCTGCCACTATAAAGACAATCGACAACCACCGTTTTTATAAAAAAAAACCGGAATTTCTCAGATTTTAACGAATTTCACCCCCAAAACCACGAAAAAGCCCCCAATACTCCATACCCCAGAGCACAAAGACGATTAATTTAAGCGTATCGGAATTTGTATTTAATCCAAGCCCCGCACGTAAGTAAGGGGATAAAAAATACCCAAATCAACAAATCATCAATAATCAATACCTATGGTATGCCCAATACCTTGGGTATACCATAGGTAAGCACTATTCATTATTCACTGCCTTTCTCACCTGCTCTACTGCTCTCAGGCTGCAGGCGGAAGCCGACCAAACTATCTCCGAAGCTTTTTCTTCCCTCCTCACTCTGTGGTCTCTGCGATCTCTGTGGCTAAATAATTCTTTATCTTCTTCTCCACCAGTCCCGCGCAAGAGACGCCTCACGACCAAATCCATAATTATTCACTATTCATTATTCATTGTTTTTCTCTCGCCTCTATCCGCTGCCGCAGTGCCCCAACCTGCCTGCCCAGGTAAAAAAGATACCCGAAATAAACCACCCACGCCGCCGAAAACGCCAAACCCAAATAAAACATCTATAACACCTCCACTAAAAACCAGCCTGCCTACAGTACCACAT
>CAYNKU010000170.1:0-5552 GCA_964397865.1 uncultured Pirellulales bacterium
CGATCCGCGATGCGATCATGGCGACCTACCACGAGGGGCACATCAAGAACGATCCGGGGCTCTTCTTGCAGATCCTCCATCCCGAATGGAGGTTCTTCCGCATCGATGCCGAGGGGCAGCTCCGCATCCAGGACCGCGACGCGTACGTCTCACAGTACGATCCGGCCCACGCCGGCCCGCCGCTGGATTGGGAAACCGAGATCTACAGCGTCGATGTCACCGGGGATTTCGCTGCCGTGAAGCTGCGAATCGAGTGCAGCCTGATCAAGTGCATTGACTACTTCAACATGATGAAGCTCGACGGGCGATGGTGGATCGTCCACAAGATCTCGCACGGGGAGCTGAAGCAGGCCGACTGACAGGTCGTGGCTGACAGTGCCGCGGTGAGCCGTTGCGGTCCCACTCGGAATCTTGTCGCTGTGGTCCGTTCTGTTGACCTACACCGACGCATTCATCGATCAGATGCAGTGACGAATTGGCCGATCTGTGCGCTCACGGAAGAGCGGGCCCAAGCAAAGGAGTTGCGTGCTGTGTCCCGGGGTCCCCAGCAAGGCTTGTCTCACGGGACCACATCTCTGACAATGCAAGAGGCAATGCGATCTGTGATTGAAGTCGTGGCGGAAGAGAGAAACCTGCCTCAGTGGTGGATCGAGGCTCTTGCCATCGAGTACGCCGACTGCAGGGAATACGCTTCGGGTGAAGAAATCTGGCACTTCGACTTCACGAGGCTTTCAGAAGACGATCTGCAGGAAGTCGTGAATACCCACTGCGTTGCTGTGGCGGGGAAGGTAGTCCACAACGTCAACATCGAGGTCTGGAGAACTCGGCTCATTGAGCGCCTGATAGGTTCCGGCTCTGCACCTCTGGCGAAGCGCCTTGAGGATATAGTACCTGATGGTCCGATAGCAGAATATCACTTCCTATTCCAAGGCAATCCCATCGAGGCTTCGGATCCCAAGGTTGGCTTCTCTTCGCACTTCCAGGTCCTCGATAATGAACGCCTTTGGCAGTGGAAGATTGCGGACTTCGAGAGTGTCGAAGCGCGCAACTACGGGAAGTGGGTCAGTCTTGAGCCGGAGGTTGACTTGGAGTCACTGGACCTCGTGCACGATCGGCTTGCCCCGTTGCGGAATCCGGTTATCAGGCCAGGGCAGGCCGGGCATGGCAAGTTCCAACAGCAAGTCGCTGAGTTCTATCGATGGTTGGACAAGCTCCGTCGTCCAATCCTCGAGTCACTCCTGGAAGTACACGAGCGGCGCAAGAGCGAGTATCTCCAGGAAACCGACGACGTTCCAAGGCCTCCTCTGCTATCGCGATATGACTCTCTCAGAGTCAGCGAGGGGGAGTATCACGTCGACTTCGGTTTGGAGGCGATTCTCTTCTTCGCTTGTGAGAGGCGAGTTCAGAGAGTGCTTGAGATTGACGAATCGAAAGCAGAAGGCGCGGGACGTATAGCCGTGCTCGACGAGGATTATGGAGAACGGGCAGCAGCCATAGTCATGGGGGCTGCCTGTCTTGAGGCCTTCACAAACCGAGTTGGCCGAGAGCTGTGCCCAAAGCTTTGGCCAGACATCGAAAGGACGAACTCCCTGATCGCGAAATGGAGCATCCTCCTAGAAGTGAAGGGCAAGGGCGATCAGCTGCGTCTCGATGGCGGCCTATTCCAG
The DNA here is from genome assembly GCA_964397865.1 of uncultured Pirellulales bacterium. Lineage (GTDB taxonomy): Bacteria > Planctomycetota > Phycisphaerae > Sedimentisphaerales > Anaerobacaceae > CAYNKU01. Next base: position 1,668 of record CAYNKU010000170.1, read on the forward strand.
CTTCTGGGGAGCCTCAAGAAATACAGAGATGCGATCATGCACTACAAAGCAGAGGGCATTCCGATAACGGGGGCCAATCCTCCGCAAGAGACGATTGTGCCGCGCGCTTTCGTCGAAGCTCTCCCGCAGAAGGTCACCGCATTCATCCAGGCAGCGAGCGAGGCAGTGGAAGTAGGAACTCCTGATTGGGTTCGTTAGGGCTGTTGTGCATGAGCGCAGTGAGGCCGATGTGCCTATGGCCATTCGACTGCCAGATGTCTTCTCCTCTACCCGTCCCTCACGTGAATCCTGCCGCTGACGCGGATCCAGCCGATGGTGCCGTCGTCGTTTCGGATCACGTCGGCGGTCGTGTCGGCGAACGGGCCGTCCATGACGAGAAGGCGGTCCTCCTCGCACCGCGCGAGGGTGAACGGCGGGGTCGGCGGAGGCGGTGGTGAATCGGGGGTCGGGAACGACTGCTTGGTTGTGACCTGCCCGATCAGCCGCCCGCCGAGCATCCCGAGCTCAAGGTCGGCGAACGGCCGCCGGTAGAAGCCGGCGAAGGCGGCCAGCTCGTCGGCGGTCGAGTCGATCGGCTTCGGCCGCTCGATCTCCACGTCGAGGTACTCCTTCAGTGCCCGCTCGGTCACGTCGCGGGTCAGGACCGAGCCCCGATCGGCATTCGACAAGACAGCGACGGCGAAGCCCCGCTCCGGCACCAACGTGAGCAGGGAGATCTGCCCGGCGGTCCCGCCGCCGTGAGAGATCCGGCGGACGGACGCCGTCTCGTCGACCGACCAGGTCAGCCCCCAGTGCGCCTTCCCCCAGACGTTCGCGTGCGCCGCCTGCATCTGCGACAAGCTCTCTTGCGTAAGCAGCCGTTCTCCGTCTTCGGTCGTCCCGTCGCCGAGGTGAAACCGCGCGTAGCGCAGGATGTCCTTTACCGAGCAGATGATTCCGCCCATCGGATGGACGTAGCCGGGGAGCGTCCACGACGGGATGACCTCCGCACCCGCCGGGGTAACCCGGTGCCCGACGGCGAACCGCCGCGTGATGACCTGGTCCGGGTCGAAGTGGGTCGCCTCCAGCCCAAGTGGCTCGAGGAGTATCTCGCGGAGGACGTCGACGTAGCGCTTCTCTGTGACGACTTCGACGATCCGCCCGAGCACTGCAAATCCGGCGTTGTTGTACGACCAGACGGTTCCGATTGGCGCAAGCTGCTCGAGTTCGGCCATCTTTGCGACGTACTTCGGCAGCGCGTCGCCGCCGCTCCCGGTGTCGTCGAACAGGTCGCCGACCCAGCCACCAGTGTGGGTCATCAGATGGCGGACGGTCGCCTGCGCGCTCGCCTGCTCATCGGCCACCTTGAATTCGGGCAAGTACGTCTGGACGGTCGCGTCGAGATCCAGCTTTCCGTCTTCCACGAGGCGCATCGCGAGTGTCCCGGTGAACGTCTTGGTGATCGAGCCGATCTGGTGGAGCGTGTCGTCGGTGACCGGCAGGGGGTGGTCGGCGTTGGTGGCGCCGAAGCCGCCCGTCTGCGTCTCGCCCTTGTGCAGGACGCCAACCGACACGCCGGGGACGCCGGTCGACTTCATCGCCTGCTCGGTGAATTCCGTCAATCGATCCCAGCTCTCTTCGTGCTTGTCTGTCATGCGGCTCCTCCATCTCTCGAAAGGACCTGAATCCGTTCCGGTGCCCCAGATCTCCCCGCTGGGGTCGAGCGGGTCGCACGCCTTGCCGTCGAAACCGTCACTCGGCCGCCGGGTTCACCACCCGTCCGACGAACAGGATCGTGCCCGTCGGAACGTCACGGATGACGAACAGGAACGGCCGGTTGATCGTTAGTACGACCGGAGGGGCAGGGTAAGCGACGAGCGAGACGATCACCGCCGTCGCTGCTGCGGCCTCCGTCCCCGCTTCGTTGACCGACACCCACGCCTTGTGGAGGACGTTCGAGATGAACAGGTCGTGCGTCCCGTCGATCCCGGAGAAGTCGGCAGCGCCGGTGAACGGGTCGGTCATCCCGAGCTCCGTTAGCGGATCGACGAGCGACACGTTGTACGAAACCTCGAACTTGGGGAGTTGAAGATCGACCTCCCGATGTTCGATCGACCCGACGATCTCCTCGTACAGTGCGTAGTCGAGCCCCGCCTCGAATGCCTCGTACGTTCCGCGGTCCGGCACGAACAGGACCATCGACAGTGTCTCGCCGTTGTACGGGAGCTCGACCGCCTGTCCTCCGTCCCAGTTCGCGTACCCGAACATCTCTTCCTGGTGCATCGTTGGAACGTCGACGGCGCCGCCGTCGAGCGGCTCGAACGTCCCGGTCGCGGTCTCCTCGACCTCGAACGGCTTCAGCCACGGGGCGTTGAAGTAAACCGCGTTCGTCAGCACGAGTCGGACGTCGCCGTCGATCGATCCGGGCGCCAACAGGTCGACGATCCGCTCGTTCGTCTCATCGCTCACCCAGTCGTTGATCGCCACGCGGGATCCGTCCGGGTCCTCAACGAAATCGAGCAATCGCAGGCCGGCGCCGTAGTTGACAGCCAACGTGTCGAGGTAGCTTCGCAGGAAGGAGTAGCCGTGCTGGCCCCACGTCGCGTTGACTACGCGCAGTTCAAACCCCTCCCCTTCGTACGGAGGTCCAATCTCCCCGCGCTTGTTCAGCGCGAGATCGATCCAGTTGAACGCAGGGTGCAGATCGCCCTGCTCGAGCGGAAAGCTGAGCGTCTCGGCCATCTGGCTCTCGGTCGATCCTCGGGCACCGGCGTAGGCCGTCGCCAGCGCGGAGGAGATGCTGTACGGGGAGTAGAAGAGGTTCCCCTCGACGCTCCCGATCTCGTGCAGCAGGTCGAACGCGAACGTCGAGTTGCCTGCGACGAGCGATTCCACGTCGTCGCTCGCGACGTCCGGACTCGCATCTCGTGGGAGGGACGATTTCGCTACGTCGCCCGGCTCTGGAGCCTCCGGCCACAGCAGCGCACATCCCGCTGCGCCAACCACGACAGAAACCAACAGAAGGGCAACGGCCGTTCTCCACGCCGTCCAACGTTGGACGCTTCCCATGATCGGTACCTCCTGTGATCCTTTCTTACCGCCTCAGCACGAGCAGGAGGGCGACGCCGAGGATCCCTCCGATGATCAGCGCCATCAGCAGCAGCCGGACCGCCGGACCTTCTTGGTCGGCCGCCGGCTGCACGATCCCGGCAATCCGCTGGAGGCTCGGGCCGGTGATGCCCGTCTCATCGAGCGGGAAGACGTGGTGCTCGTCGAACCCGCGATACGTCTCGATCGTCCGATCCGCCAGCGAGACCTTCCAGATGTGCTCGTAATCCCGCTCGATCGCGATGTAGACCTCGAGTGCCACCGGATCGAGGACGAGCGAGTAGCGCGTCTTGAAGTCGCCGGTCGATGTCGACGCCCGGCGGAGGAGCTCGAACCCGTGGTTGACGTCGAACGCCTCGAGATTCTCCTCGATGTAACGGTGGGCGACCCGGTAGCGCTCCGCTCCGTCCCCGGCGATGTCGTTCAGATTGAGCCCGGCGAAGTCGCCGTTGTGGAAGTTGGTCATCACGATGAACGGCCCGTCGATCTCGGTGATCACGTTCTCGGCCGCACTGCACTCGACGACCATCGCCTTCCCGGTCGGATCGGCGTAGAGGTTGTGCAGCTGCAGCGACTGATACTGGACGATGCGGCGGCCGCCGATCCAGGTCAGGACTTCGTCGACCGATTCGCATTCGCGCAGACCGTCGTAGAACGCGTTCCAGATGAACAGCTCGTCGTCGGCTGGCTCGTTGACCATCGCCCGCGCCGGGGAGACCATCTGATCGGAGGAGAAGAGACCGTGCTCGTTCATCCCCACCGTGCGTCCGTAGTGCTCTCCCATCCAGAAGCTTCCGA
>CAYNKU010000171.1:0-1577 GCA_964397865.1 uncultured Pirellulales bacterium
TCCGATCTGCCGGAGGTCGGCCCGGCGCCGGCGCCTGTCGAGCCGCCTCGCCGCAAGCGAAGCGTATGGCGCGTGCTGTGGGGGATTTTCACGGCGTTGTCGGTGCTGGCGAATGTCCTGCTGTTTCTGCTGCTGATCGGTCTGGGCGCGATGATGGTAGCCGGCGAGAAAGGTTTCTATACCGAGCAGGTGATCGAGCCTGGCCCGCGGACCGCCAAGATCGTGGTAATAAATATCACCGGCCTGATAAACGAACAGCTCTCTCAGGATTGCTTCAGTCAGTTCAAAGCGGCGGCCGGGGATAAATCGGTCAAGGGACTTATCATCCGGGTCAATTCCCCCGGCGGGATGGTCTCGGCCAGCGACCAGATTTACAACGAGATTAATAAGTACCGCAACCTGACGGGTAAACCCATCGTCGGTTTCATGCAGGCGATCGCCACTTCCGGCGGCTACTACGCCTCGGTCGCCTGCGATGCGATAGTAGCCGAGCCGACGGCGATCACGGGCTCGATAGGTGTGATCATGGGGCATTTCGTTTTTCGCGAACTGCTCTCGGAAAAACTCGGCATCGAACCGGTTGTCATCAAATCGGGTCGGAGGAAAGACTGGCCGAGTCCCTTCGAGATGCCCGACGAGGAGCAGATGCAATACCTCGAGGACAAAATAATCACACCCGCCTACGAAAGGTTCGTCGAAGTTATCATCGAATCGAGGCCGCAGCTCGATCCGGCGAGACTGAAAGAACTTGCCGACGGCAGTATTTTCAGCGCCGACGAAGCCCTCGAAGAAAGCCTCATTGACGAAATCGGCTATCTCGACCGTGCGATCGAGACGGCCAAATCGCTTGCCGGTATCAAAAGGGCGCAGGTCGTCGAATATCGCAGGCCGTTTTCGCTCTCGGGTTTCTTAACTTCGCAGGGCAGTAGTATCTTGAAGATCGACAGGGACACCCTGCATGAATTCAACACCCCCCGACTGATGTATATCTGGAATCCCTATTGATTACGGGGCGGGCAGTTCAACGGACCATTGCTCCTGCCATTGTAATGGTTTTATCATGCCGTTGGCGTCAAACTCCAGCGGTTCGCTCCAGTATTGAAAATCATGGCCTTTTGTTTTATCCGGCCTCGAACCCCACAAGTCACCTATCCAGTGATAAGTAGTGCCGCCGGCGGTTGTAATGGCGGCTATGTGAGTCTGCTGGGCGGCGATCGTACTGTCGGCCCGGCCGGTTCCGGGTTTTGTCATATCCGTCGGCTGGTCAAATCCTCCCTTGCGATTGATATTGCCTTTATAAGTAAATGGGCCAAGCGGCGAGGGGGCGGTATAGACCCTTGCGCCCGAACCGGTGGCGCAGAACGCGCAGGTATTATCAAAAAGAAGATAATATACCCCGTCTCTCTTAAACATTGCCGGCGATTCACAATTGCCCGCAACAAAGCCGCTGCTTTCCTTCGTAGAGCCAAGATAATCATCGGTAAGTTTCTCCACCGAAATGCTGTGCCTTATAGATGAATCCGTCGCCGAGATCAGGGTATAAGCCACATAGCCTGTCCCGTCATCATCCACGAACA
>CAYNKU010000171.1:1677-5485 GCA_964397865.1 uncultured Pirellulales bacterium
CCTTGCCCCCCGGCATCGAACAGCCGGCGGCGATAATTAATATTAAGAAAATAAAGCACAAAGTGACGAAATGCTTTTTTAATCCGCGTATTCGCATATCAGCGGTCTCCCCGGACTAATTGTTTTTCATAGCGATACTGATTTTCTGATTTCCTCTACTATCCGCGGGTAAAAATGTTTCTTTCCGCTCTTGGCCGTTTATCAGAATCTTATCTATTACGGTTCCGCTTCCCTTTATTTCTATATCGATTTCAGCGTCGCGGTATTTCAGGTGCGACAACTTAAATTCGCTTATCTCCTTCGGTACGCATGGACTGAATCTGACCCCGTCGGTATCGAACCGCATACCCGTAACGCCCATATAGATCATTCTCAGATACGCCGTCGCCGCCCACGTCTGCCTCGCGGTCGCTATCCACAGATCGATTCCCTTACCCCTTCGTTCCTGCAGGCCGCCGTATTTTTCGCCGGTTATGGGATGATAAATCTCCGCAAACTCCAGATCGCGCCTGGCATGTTCAGCTAATTTCAAAAGTTCGTACGAAAATATATCCACTTTGCCGAATCGAGCGGCCGCATCGGCCCACATCCCCTGTATCTGAGGCCAGACCGTCCCGCTGTGCCTGCCGAACGACATACCATCCTCACTCTCATAGCGACTGATATTAGGCCAACCGCAAGGTACTCCCGCCGCCGTCACGTGCTGATTCTCGAATATCGCTTCGGCCTGATCGCGTGACGCGACGCCGAACATTATCGCGTACGCATGCCCGACGGCTTCCTGGTCTTGGCTGCCGCCAAATGGCCCAATGAAAAATTTATACGTCCCCTTATCCGTCATCCACAGATGTTTGTTGATCGCTTCTTTTAGTTTTTTAGCTTTTTTTGCCCATTCTTCGCCGTCGGGTTTGTCTAATTCTTCTGCCATTTTCTGCGCAGCCACGTATCCATTGTAATACAAACAGTTCGTCGATATCGCCATCATCGGTATCCCGACGCCGGGCTTGGAAATCTTATCGGGATTGTATCGTGGCCAAAGACTTATCGCCCCGGTTCCGCCCGCCCTGGAATAAACATCCGGATACGCCGCTATCCCATCACTCCAGCCGGGACCGCGAAATAGATTGAACTCGGCGTCGAACTCGGTCTCCTCGAAATATTTCAGCGTATTAACCGTCGCCTCGAATGCAAGAGCCAGAAGCTCCTCATCACCGGTATAAAGATAATGATTCCACGCCCCCGTCGCCCAGATGATGCAGTCCCAGTACTCGCCGCCGATCCGCACCCCGCCGTTATCTTTTTTTAAGACCGATATGAGCGTATCCCTCGACACCTCCGGCACGATAAGCGAACCCCCGTTCCACGCGTTGATCGATGCGTCCCGCGTCCATGGCCTGCCGTAATCCAGCCCCGCCAGAATCGCATACCTCTGGCCGCCGAGCAAGCGATTTTTATAAGGCCGAATATTCCCGACCAGGTCTCCGATAGCTATCCGGTAAGCATCGTCGATGACCTTATTATTCGTCTTCAACACCGGCAGATACATCCGTATCTCACCGCCGCCGGAAACCGCCGGTGAATCTTTTCCTGCACCGCACCCGGCAATAAATAACACCGCCGCCAATACCACGACCAACTTTTTCATAACCCGCGACCCCGTCACTTTAACTTATATTTGCCTTTTTAATGTCCCACAGGCCAGTTAAAGTAACATCCCAACCCACCAACCGCAAGTAATATCAATTATAGTTTGTAAAAACCAATTGCCCGGCAGCCTTAAGCAGTCATTCTTTCCATAGCCAATTGTTCGCCATTATTGCAAAGTCTACAAGATCTATCTCACAATCACCGTTTATATCGCCAGCCATAATCGTTTGACAAGGCGTTGTTCCGAAATACGATTTGCTGGCTTGGTCTGTCCCGCCGTAAGCTCCCATATTAACCCGGCCGCCGTTAGGAAATGGTTCCAAACCGATTGGACTGCTAAGATTACCTCCATCGATACATGGACTTGTTACCGCATCGAGCACCCAACTTTCGCTATTTAAATCCCATCTACCCGCCTGAGATTTCAAATGGAAATCATTACCATCTGCATCAACAAAACAAGGATCTATATCGATATTTCCAGGCCCCCAGTCCAGCGTGCATTCATCGCAGCCACGATCCGGTCGAATGAGAAAATAAACATCGCTCTGCCCGTTTTGTATGTTGCTGTATGAAACCGAGGAGGAAGCATCAAGTATAGCAATTTGAGAACCGTTTGAGGCAATATTATCCCACAGGATACAGTTAGTAATATCAACATTCGCAATATATCCAACATTAACACCGCCGCCCCGCTGAGCTGCCGAGTTGCCGGTTATTGTACAGTTCGAAATAGTTGAGTTGCTATACACTATATCTATCCCGCCTCCATAGCCGCCACCTCCGAAACCGCCTGCCGAATTATCGTTTATTACACAATTAGTTATAATTGCGTCACTGTTGTCGCTGCAATAGATGCCGCCGCCATCATAGACGGCTGTGTTGCCTGATATCGTGCAGTTTCGTATAGTCGGACTGCTGAAGCTCCTGCAGCGAATACCACCTCCACTGAAACCATGATTAAACTTCATGACGCATCTGTCAATCGTTGGGCAACTGTAATCATCGCAGTATATGGCGCTGTATGAAGCATTGATAATAGTTAGTCCCGATACTCTCGCACTTGGTGGCTCATTACTTCGGAACCTGAATCCGCTGCTGTTCTGCTGACAATCAATGACCGTCGCCGCAACTACCTCTGGATCATTTGGATCAGTACCGCGAACATTGATAGCTTTGGCATGAAAATCAATATCATGGTTCCCGTCTTCTGTATAGACCCCCTCGGCCACTATTATACTATCGCCGCTTTTGGCTGTGTCAACAGCCTTCCGGATGGTCGCAAAAGATGTTTCAGGACTCAAACCATTATTGCTGTCATTGCCGTCGATAGCATCGACATAATAAACTGTATCCACATGAGAACCGCTCGAGACAGTAAATTGTGCTGCCTGTGTATATATCTCCGGAACAAAACGATCACCAAGTAGTCTTGTGAAAACAGTGTATGTTCCAGCCGCCAGCGGACCAACAGACCTTTTACGTTCCCATGGTGTGATAACTGTCAAACCGAAGCTGCTTTGATCAATAACATCAAAATAAATATTGTTACCACTGACGGAAATGGCTGAACCGTCAGGTACGCCAGAATCCGGCCAGGAACCTGACAAAGTTATGACCACAACATCTGCGGAAGTGGGATTTTCCGGAAGGATCTCCGTATTGCTCGGCGGCCACCACCAGGCACCATTCACCTCACCTGTTATTGTAAAAAAGACCGCACAAATAATCAGAAATGCTGTTTTCAATCCCCTTTTTTCAAAAAATGGTGATATTGAAATAATTGCGTTTTTCATTTTCCGGCCCTTTCAAAAAAATATGAAAAATATATTATGACGGCACAGACTTTTCGAGTCCGTACCTCAACCGGCAAAGGTTAAGTAAAATCCACAATTGCGGTTTTTCTGTGCATTTTATCACTCCATTGACGCCGGACAATCGGCGCAGCAGAGTAAAAAATTACGAAAAACTCATTTTTGGGAAGGCAGGTTAGATATGAAATAGCAAAATTATGATGGCACTAAAATAATAATTTTAATTCTGCCTTCATACTTCAACCTTAATTCTAATCGGAGTTAACTGGTTTGTCAAGGATTTTTTAAAAATTTTTGTAACCGGTCAGTTATGGGTGGAAAAGGGTTGGTTATGATGAGTCAAAGTT
>CAYNKU010000172.1:0-5426 GCA_964397865.1 uncultured Pirellulales bacterium
AATACCCACTCCGGATTATTATCCCAGGAAAAATAAGGCTGTATGCGAAAACGTAAAATCCTGCCGACTACATTCACCGGGAAAAGGCTCAGGCGTGTGTTATAAACGTTCACCGCGCTATTGTACTCAGTCCTCTTGTCGTATATCTGGCTTTCCACATCGCCAATTCGCTCAACAAGTACTTTGTACGGCTGACTCGAGACAAGCTGCGGATAATTTTCCGCTACCGCCATAAGTCTTGAAAGATTAGCCGGACTAAATTGATTTGGCGACAACTCCTTTGCGCTTTCAATAAGTTCTTTCAAATCATTCGAGACTGTCATGGAATCTTTTCTTGTCTCTATTGCCGAGGTGAATATCCCCTGCTCGTGAGATATGAATCGGTTAACCGCTGCTGTCAGGCCGGATACGATATTCTGCCTCATTTGAAGTGCCGATTCTACGTCTGCACGAAAATTGCCTATCTTCTGCTCCATAGCGATCAACTTGTTGTAGTAATAAATATGAGTATATACAAAAGCAACCGTCACTACTGTTATGGAAATAGACAGGTAATGCGCAACAATAAAACGCCAAAGCACTCGGAGCCATTTTCTCTTTTGAAAATTCTCCGAACCCAGGACTATTCGCACTTTTTCCTGGCGCTTTTCGCCGGCCGATTTTCTAAAGGGAATTGCCATAAAAATAATCCTAAATTTCTTCGAGTTCCATAGCCTTTTTGAAACACTCCATTGCTTCTTCGCGTTTGCCCATCGCTTCATAGGTGTATCCCAATCGCTTGTGAGCCTTGGAGTAGTTCGGTTCGATTTCTATCGCTTTGCTAAGGCTTTGGACCGCCTTTTCGTAATCTTTGAGCTTGTCGTAGGCAACACCGAGGTTATACATCACATCGAAAGAGGTTTTATCTTTGCGCGCAAGGGTGCTGAAGTGCTTAACGGCTGCCTTGGAATCATCGTTCTTTATGGCCATAAGGCCCAATCTATAAATAGGATCAGTAAGGGTTTTGTCCATTTCAATGGCTTTCTTGTAAGCCTCTTCGGCTTCCTCAGTCATACCTTCCCGCTCGCAGCAGATACCAAGATTATAGTAAATATCCGCCTCCTCTTTGCCCATATCGATCAACTTGTTGTAATGATCGATAGCTTTTCCATACTGACCGCGCCTCATCAGAGTCGCTGCCTTTTGCGAGACCAGCTCCTTTGCCTCAACAGCTTCGATCTTTGTCAGCCGACAGTAAGCATCAACAAGCCCGTCAAGACATCCTCTGAGTTTACCGAAAAAACTCTGAACCTTCAGAGTCAACGGCACACCGTGGGCCTTGGTGGATTCTTTAGTATCACTTTTCTTTGTCATCTCTTATGCCTCCTCGCTTGCTTCTTTGGCGGCCCATTTTGCTTTCATACTGCGAATACCAGCCAGTATCGCCACTACTCCGAATAAAAGCACCACAAGCGGCACAACTGCAACCAGCATATCTTTGAACATATACCAGTTACCCATTATCCCCCACAGTCCGATCACGATCGCGATGACCCCTACAACAATGTGCAACATTTCTTACTCCTTTCTGTTAATTTCTTTTCATTTCTTCTCTGTTAATTTCTTTTCATTTCTTCATTTTTTAACTTTTTTTAACTTTTTTCGCTTTTTTTCACTTTTTTAGAACCTGTCCCAAAACCTATACAAAACCGCGTTTTCAGTGCTGATAACCCAATTTTCAGGGGTTTGGGATGGCTTCCAGTCAAATATTCACCAGTCAAATATTCACTCTGCCATCACTGGTTTCTATGGCATAATCCCACGCTTTTATCCCGCCTATCACATTGTAAACGTCCTTAAACCCTGCATTTATGAGTATTTGACAGGCAACCTGACTCGTTACGCCGGTAAAACAATACACAATTATGTCCTTGGTTTTATCCAAACTAAACGCTCGGTAACCTAATTCATTCAAGGGTATGTTTATAGCCCCGGGTATGTGACCTGCATCGAAAGAGGCATCGTCTCTGATATCAACAATTATAAAATTAGTGTCAGCTCTGTCATCTATCCTGGCTTTTAATTGATCGACGGTAATATCGTAGTAACCGGCCTCGTTGGGCATTTTGAGAACAAAATCATCGATGGTCTCGGCTGTACATACAATTCTGGCGTAAGCAAGCTTTGCTGCTATTGCCAAAACAGTTAAGGCCAGAACAACTATTAGAGCGACAAAAGCTTTTTTCTTAATCATGCGATAATTACATTCACTTCTCTTGCGAAAGGAATCTTCTCCATTAAAAGTACTTTGACATGGCGGGCGATTTTGTCAGCCTCGGATATACTGAGGTCGTCATCAACAGTTATCCACATATCGATATGAAGCAAAGTTCCAACATAACGGGCCTTTACGTTTACAATCTCCCTTACATGGCTTGCCTTTTGTGCACAGGCCTTTATGCGTTCCATAATTTTTTTTGAGGGAACCTTGTCCATAATCCCCGCGAAACCAATAAAAACCATCCGCAGGGCCACAAAGAACACCACTATCGAAATAACGGCAATACCAATCCTCTCAAGATATGTACCGCCCAGATAAGAAAGGATTAAAAGTAACATAACAAAGGACGAAATCCACGCACCTATTCGGTTATAACGGCCGGCAACCGTAAGCATCGTGTTTGAGGAACTCCGGCTTTTTTCCCTGAGGTATCGGTAGAGAACCTCATTGGTCATTATCGATATGATCGTAACCATTATTGACAGGCTATATAAGCCTCGCATTTGCAGCCCGGCCATTATCACCAGACTGTAGAAAAGCATATGGACCGAAATTACCAGGCCGAGAAAGCCGACCACCGCCATACTTATAAACAGCACCTTGCCCAGGCCGTAGGGATATTTCTCGTCATGCGGTTTTTGTTCTATAACCTGTGCCTGCCACGGAATCAGAAACGCCGCCGCAGCCATAAATGAAAAAAGCCCGTCCATTAAAAGCAACCTGCTGCCGCCCATCGAGGCAATCGCGAATTTCAAGACGGCGATACCTAAATTGGCCAATACCCCGGCGACGTACGGCCTAACGGATTTACCGAGATTCGGATATAATTTAATTGTGCTCATTTGCTGTTAATTTACTTTTTGTTATTTTTGGAGTTTTTTACAAAACCCACTAAACACGCGGTGCCATAACCGACAATAAAGCTCAAAGCCAAAAGAAAAACCGTTTTTATCTCGAAGCCGTCCGTAAAGGGCAGGTTCACCCGTGTTGTGTGCATGTTACCGCCAACAAACAGGAAAATGATCAAAACAACAATTATAACTGCTATCGTTCGCCACATATTTGAAAACCCTGCGTATGGTTATCTGACTGTGTCTTTAATTATTGGTTTTACTTTGTTAACAGGAATTGCGAATCCAACGCCTGTGAATACGCCGGTTGGTGCGTAAATGGCGGTGTTTATACCTATTACTTCTCCGCTTACATTGATAAGTGGTCCGCCGGAATTGCCCCTGTTAATGGCAGCATCAGTCTGAATCATATCCTCGTAGGTTTGGCCGTCTATAACAAGGTTTCTTGAATCATCGCTTATGATTCCCGCGGTAACGGTCTGCTCCAGGCCGAAAGGCGCACCTACGGTCAGAACCCTGTCTGCCACTTTCATCATGTCGGAATCTCCGAGAATAGCGGTCGGCATCGGTGAGTCAGGGTCTATTTTCAAAATTGCTATATCGTTTTCCACGTCTTTGCGAATAACTGTTGCCGGATATACTGTTCTTTCGGAACTGAAGGTTACAACCTTGATGTTTACAGCATTGGCCACTACATGGGCATTGGTTACAATATAGCCCCTGCGATCGACGATGACGCCGGAACCTAACGAAGGATCCTCAACAAATTGTATCGAAGGGTCGTCAAAGGCAACTGTACTGGTCAAAACCGGCCCGCCTCTTCTTTGTGTTACCTTATCAGCGGTAATATTGACAACCGCCGGCCTGACCGAGGCAAAAGCAGAAGCCAAATCGTCATCTGAGCAAGTCAATACCAGATTTGTACTTGAAATGGTATTAGGTCGCTGACCCGGACTTGTAAGCGCATCTGCATTCGCCGCGGTGGCCTGCTCCTGCAGGAGCTGTTTCTTTCGCTGCAGTAAGTCCAATCCCAGCAGGGAACTGCGCGTACCATATATCCCCAGATTGACAGTGCCCCAATAGACTATGAGGAAATTAATCACTACAAGGGCCACCAGCACCCACAATATATTTTCCGAAAGCCATTTTTTGAAATTCATCTTCGCACCTTTTTATTAGTCTTGGTCCTCGTAACGTTCCCCCGATTCCTCTAATCGTTTACATACCGGCTTTTCATAGTCATCTTCTTCGTTTATGTGCTCGACAAGTATCACTTTATTATCATCCGTAAATACCGACAGTATTCTGTCCAGCAGACCTGGCTGACTCTGAGCTATCGTTGCGGCAACACCGGATGAATCCAATGCCACGTATCGTAATGTGCCCCGGCTATAGACATCCAGAAGTGCCATACCATCTTCATCCGACGATAATACCTCGAAGAAATCACTCATATCTTTAATCGCAGTATTGTTAATAGCGGTAATTACGTCACCCGCCTGTAAGCCTGCATCGTCGGCCATCCCCCCGGGTTTTACTGAAAGAATCACGATTCCATTGACATTGGCGCCGATACGCAGCAAGCTGCGCAAATCCGAAGTAAGAACGGAAAACGACACCCCCCAGCCGGAATCATCCGGCTGTTGAGCAATCTCAGCAGCAGACGGGTCGGTTAATGTGGCATAGACCGTGTCTTTTTGCCGGTCTCTAATGTAAACAATTTTCACATTGTCACCGGGACTTAGGCTGCTCATAATATTTCTAAAGCCTTCTACATCCTCAACGGCAATACCGTCCAGGGACAAAATTACATCGCTCCTTTGAAGACCGGCATTGTCGGCGGGTGAATTGTCAACGACGTTGTTTACAATAACACCCCATGAATTCTCCAGGCCGAACTGCTGAGCGATAACCGTATCCACAGACATAATCTCAACCCCGAGAAAAGCCGAAACTGACGCAGGGGCTTCTACGATCAAAGAGGCCTGAAGGATAGGCTTGTCCGCCTTTGGATTACCGGCGTTACCAGACAAAAAACCATGATCACCTTTTGCTATATGCGTATACACAAGGCAGCCCAAAAAACCGGTTACCATCCCGCCGATAACAAAGGCAAGCCAGTAGTATCGCTTCAGAGCTTTGTCGGTTTGATCTCTATCAATGCTCAAAGCTTCTATCCTTATTCGTCGTCGTCTTTGCCTTCGAGCCTATCAAGCCGCTTATCGTGTTTTTTGAATTTGCTTGCGCCCCAGAATGCTACAACGATAAGTACCAAAAGCAAAAATTGTCCGAGTGTCATAAGATAACTCCTTTCC
>CAYNKU010000173.1:0-3874 GCA_964397865.1 uncultured Pirellulales bacterium
CGCTTTCGCGGGAATGACAGGGAAGAGCGGGAATGACAGGGATGGTGGTTGTTTGAAAACTTTTTATAAGGAGATTAAGTAAAGTTTTGTTTTTGTCGGGGAAAAATGCAAATGGTTACGGAAGATGAGTCGGCGGTAAGAATAACCAAGGAAGGGCCGGTTGCGGTAGTAGGGTTAATACCGCGTCGATAAGCGGGGTTGAGTGTATAGCCTCGGTATCGAAGGTGATAAGCGAATTTATCGAGCGGAACCGGCCGGGGAAAATAGTTTTCGATTTCGAGAACGTGAAGTTTTTTTCTTCGCAGGTGCTGGGGATGATCCTGGACGTTCGTTCGAAGCTTGAAAATTATAAGGGCCAGGTTCTTATCAGTTCGATAGACCCGCAGCTTCACAGGGTATTTCGGATAACGAATCTCGATAAGATTTTCAGGTTTTTTCCGAACAGGCAGGCCGCTATCGAGGCGGCTGACGAAAATTGACTTTTTTGACAGGAGAGGTCTATTATGCACATCTCGCCTCAATTTTCTATTTTTATGGTTAACAAACCCGGTTTGCTGGCCCAGGTGCTGAATGCTTTCGCGAAGGCGAAGATCAATATTGTCGCTATGACGATGATGGATTCGGCCGAGCACGGTGTTATGCGTGTTATTTTCGAGGCTCCGAAGAAGGCAAAAGAGATTCTTGCGAGTCTGAATATGCCTTACAGCCAGACGGATGTATTATGTGTAAACCTTACGAATAAATCGGGAGCACTGGCGGCGATAGTTGAGAAACTGGCGAAGAACCATATCAATATTTCGTATGCCTATTGCACTGCGGGCGCGAGAGGCGGGCGAACGACGGGGGTTTTGAAGGTCGCTGACGTGAAAAAAGCGATGAAGGTATTAAAGCCGGTTGCGGAAAAGACCACGAAATCCCAGCCGCAGGTTCGTCGTTCGAAATCGGCTCATAAATAGCGGGGGTAGATAGGTGTTGACAGGTATTTTGAGTTCAAACCTGCCGAATAAATCGGCAGGCTAACTATTGATGTTTGAATAAGTTATGGAACAAACCAAACTGTCCCTCTGACGGAAGGAGAAAAAATATGTTTACGTTAAAGAGAATCGTTTTTTTGGGGGTTATTGTGCTTGTTATTTCAGTTCAGGGTTTTGCGGAGGACTGGCCCCAGTTCAAGTATGATTCGAAGCACAGCGGGAATCTGCCTGGCAGAGGTATCCGGACACCTTTGAAACTGGTTGGGGCGGTGGCTATGACCGATGCTGTTTTTACATCGCCGGCGGTTTCGGAGGGCCGAGTGTATGTTGTCGATGGTTCCGGTGTGATATTCTGCCTGGACGCCAGGACGCTGCGAGTTATCTGGAAGTATCAGACCAAAGGCGGAGCGGCGAATGTCAATAACGTAAGCTCGCCGGCAGTAATAGGCAAATACGTTCATTTCGGCACGACGGGGGGGTACTATTATGTGTTCGATAAAAAAAGCGGCGAGATGGTAAACGAGATTTCGGTGGGAGAGCCGATTTTTTCTGCGCCGGTGGTGGTGGGGGATCGCGCGTATTTTGCGACGCTGGGCTCGAAGGTTTACGCTGTAACGCCTTCGGGCGGTAAGATTATCTGGACGTGGGACTATGTGAAGGAAAAAATCGGGTTCGAGGGGAATCGCTGGAGCGGTGAGGAGTGGGTGAAATTCAAACAGGACAGTGAGCTTGCGAGGAGGGAGCTTGCGCTGACCAGTAACGAACCCAATGCCAAAGGGCGCAGCGCCTTTGTGCCGTGCGTGACGTGGCGCGACCAGTTTCTGTGCTCGCGTGATATGGCGATGTATGACAATATGCTTGTGATACCGGCGGGGGGTGAACTTGTCTGGCTGGAAGATGACGGCGATAAGGCTGTACTTAAGGGCACAGCGGCTGCGCTGCGGTATAGCGGGGCGGAGAACCCGGCGACGTTCGGGTTAACGATAGCTGAGGATAACACGGTTTATCAGGAATGGCACCGCAGGGATAACGGCGGGCGTGTGGAAACATACAAGCTGGTCGACGGCAAATTTGTTATCGACACGGTCGCGACGGCGATAACCGGCGCGAAGATGTCTCGTTCGCTGGCGTTTTCGGCTGTAAGTGTTCGCGATGGTGCGGTGTACAGGGTTCGGCCGGAAGAGGGATTCGGGTTCTGCAAACACGCCGACGGGACGGAGACGTATTTAGGGGGGTATCCCGCGATTTCTTCGCCGGTGCTTTTGAGGGATTGCGCGGTATACGGCGGGCTTGACGGCAGTATTAATGTTGTGCCTCTGTCGGGTAGCCGGGATGTATGGCGATTTAAGACGGCGCTTGGCGGGGCGATTTCGGCACCGGTGGCGGTGGCGGACGGGACGATATATTTCGGATGTGAGGATGGGTATTTTTACGCACTTGGGCCTGAGGGTAAGGCCCAGCTACCTACAAAAGACCTTGAACTCTGGAAGATTCGCAATCCTTTGAAGACTAAATATACGGACGCAAAATATAACTGGTATACCAACTATGGCAACTGGTCGAGTTCGAATGTTGTGCCGGAGCAGGGATTCAGGCCTCCTTTTAAGCTTAACTGGGTGATGCGTTACGAGGGGAGTATAAAACATTTTTCGACGCACGGCGGCGGCAGGATGTATACGCATACGGCCGAGGGGCAGATATTCGCGGTGGAGCAGGAGACGGGGCGATTGCTTTGGCGGGTTTATTATCCGGGGGTACATATTTGCTATACGGCTCCTCTTTTTTACGAAGGCAGGCTTTTTGTTCCGCAGGCGGGATTCGAGAAATGTATGATGCGGTGTCTGGATGCGGCGACGGGGAAATTGCTTTGGGAGGTTCCCTTCTCTGGTTCGCCGGGTTGGAACAGGCAGATGCCGCCTGTAATCTATAAGAACCTGGCGATTTATATGTACGCCGAGGCGAGGTATACGCCGGAAGACACCGAGGATACGATTCACTGGCTGTTCAGCAGCGTTAACGCCAGCTTTCCGAAAGACCATAAACCGAAGGTGCGGGCGTGGGACATCAACACCGGCGAGGAGGTCTGGACGAGGGATTTCTCGGAGTTCGGTTCGGGCGGTGACGATTCGGGTATTTGTCTGGTAGACGGTGTGGTTTACTATAGCTGCTTTTTCGGGCATTCGGTGAAGACAAGAAGAGGATTTCCCGGCACGAATGGGATAACCGCGGCTATCGAGCCGGAAACGGGGCAGGTATTGTGGGTGAACGCGAAATACTCGGTTTACGGCAGCTGCACGATCTCGGGCGCCGACGGGCAGATATATATGGGCGGCTACAGCTCGATAGGCGGCGAGGGAAAACTCGGTGACAGGAACGACCCGGGTGAGCATCGTATATGGTGTCTGGATACCAGGACCGGTGCGCTGCTGTGGCAGACTGAGCCGATAATAGGCACCGCTCATGTTGTTACCATCGGCAAGAATTACCTACACGCGAACGACCATCATGTAAATACCTATATTATAGATAAAAAGACGGGTAAAATACTAAATACTCGTGAAAAGGGGTATCGCTGCACTCGATTCACGCTTGCCGAGCCTTACCTCTTGGGCGATAATATGGATGTGCTTGATATAAGCGATCCGGGGAAGGTCAGGCTGGTTTCTTCGGGGCCTCAGTTGGATACTATCGAGTGTATCGGTACGGTTGTTTCCAACGGCAGGGTTTTTTATACCGCTCACGGCGGGGGGCTGCCATGTTCGCAGGTTTACGGCGCCGAGGCGGAGAATTTCAAGCCGAAGTGGCCGGCTGCAAGACAAGTCGGTCGGGAGTAACAAATATTTTGAGTTCGAACCTGCCGAATAAATCGGCAGGCTAACTAAACGAGATGATGTAGTTGC
>CAYNKU010000173.1:3974-5423 GCA_964397865.1 uncultured Pirellulales bacterium
GCGATAGTGATCGGTGCAGGCAATCGCGGTAATGTTTACGCGAGCTACGCGAAGAAAAGACCTGCGGAATGGAAGATTGTCGGTGCAGCGGAACCATTGAAGCTTCGTAACGACCGGATGGGTGGGCAGTATGATATTGCCGATTACAATCGGTTTGTTACGTGGGAGCATGTTTTCGAGCGGCCCAAGTTCGCGGATGTTTGTATAATAACCACGCCGGATAATCTTCATTACGGGCCGGCGATGGCGGCGATGGAGAAGGGTTATCATCTGCTGCTGGAGAAACCGATCGCGCAGACGTGGGGGCAGTGCGAGGATATTCTGCGCTGCGCGAGGGCGAATAATCGAATCGTGGCGATCTGTCACGTTATGCGGTACAGTCCGTATTTCCGGCAGCTTCGCCATGTTGTGCAAAGCGGGCGGATAGGTGAGGTTGTCAGTATTCAGCACTTAGAGCCTGTCGAACATATTCATATGTCGCATTCTTTTGTTCGCGGTAACTGGCGAAACTCGGTGGAATCGACGCCGATGATCATTTCCAAGAGTTGTCACGATCTTGATATATTGCGGTGGATAGTAGGCAGGCCTTGTGAAAAGGTATCTTCGTTCGGTTCGCTGAAGCTATTCCGGGCTGAGAACGCTCCGGCGGGCGCGGCTGAGCGATGTACGGACGGGTGCGGCGTGGAAAAGGAGTGTCCGTTCTCGGCGCTGAAGATTTATTTGAAGAGGAAAAAATATCTGGGTCATTTGAATCTTCCTGATCGCAGCGATGAGAGTATCTTGAAGGCCATCAAAGAGGGGCCTTACGGCAGGTGTGTCTATCACTGCGATAATGATGTTGTGGATCATCAGGTGGTGAATATGGAATTTGAAGGCGGCGTGACGGCGGGGTTTTCGATGGAGGCGCTGACGTCTTATCCCGGCAGGCGGACGCGCGTGTTCGGTACGGCGGGCGATATTGTCGGCGATGAGAACGTTCTCGATGTCTTTGATTTTTCGACGCGTGAGAAGATCAGATGGGATGTGAAGGATTATGCCGACGATCTTGGCGGCCACGGTGGCGGTGATCACAGGCTGGTGCGTGATTTTGTACAGGCGGTATCGAGAAATGATCCGACGCTGCTGACCTCGACGCTCGAGGCATCGATGGAGAGTCATTTGATAGGTTTCCAGGCGGAACACAGTCGAGTGACCGGCAGAACAATGGCGGTGAAACTGGAACTTTAAGAATAAAAAAACCTGCTGTATCGCTATGTCGGAAGTTCCACCAATTCCGGCAGGGGGGAGTTTTCGGGTTGTGATTGATAGCCGGTGTATTGGTCTCTTACGTGAGCGATTTTTTCGAGCATGTGTTCGGCCTGTTTTCTGATTCGCGGATTTCTGTTCGTGACTCGTGCGTTCCACTTGCGGTATTCTCTGCTTAGCTGGCGGCAGGCCTGGGCTTTGTCC
>CAYNKU010000174.1:0-3936 GCA_964397865.1 uncultured Pirellulales bacterium
GAGTCGACTGAAACTTTACGCTATTTTTACGCTCAAAATCTGGAGGGTTTGAAAGCATTTTAAGACAATTTGAGTCTTTTCAAGCGATATAGCAAAAGAGTTTGCAATTCAAATCGTAATTCACGGATGAAGTTTTTGATATTAAGTTGTGGGAAAACAAAATGCTAAACGCCAATGAATATTTGCACCCCATGCGTAATTTGTTTTTAAAAAAGGAGCTGGCTTATACCGATTTTGTAAACTTTGACATAAGCCTAGTTCAAAAAACTTGACATAAAGTAAGAAAATCCGTATAATACATATCCTTAGCGGGTATCTATAACAGTTATTATGACTGCATAGAAATTTACAATTATGGTGATGTGGCGGTTGATATCGGGGGAATGTATCTGACGGATGATTTGTCGGAGCCCACTAAATGGCAGGTTCCTGATGATAATCCTTCTGTCACCACTATTGCGCCAAGGGGCTATTTGTTAATCTGGGCTGACGATGAAACTTTTGAGGGAACACTGCATGCGAGTTTCAAATTAAGCGCTGCAGGTGATGAGGATGTGGGTTTATATGATTCTGCCGGAGGTTTGATAGACAGCATTTCTAATTCCGGCCCACAGGATGCAGACAATTCCTATGGGCGTCTTCCCAACGGAGACGTTACCTGGCAGGGGTTTATCCATGGTTCCAATACGCCACCGACACCTTTACAAACCAATGGCCTGAAACCAGATGATTACAAAATACTTATCAGTGAGATTATGTACCATCCTGGTCACCGCCTTTACGAGCCTTATTATGAAGCTGAAGACGTTAACTGTGAATATATCGAACTATATAACAGCAGCAGCAACTCCATCGACCTTCAAGATTGGCGATTCTCAGACGGAATCGATTTTACTTTTTCTGGCGGTGCTTCAATTGCAGCCGGTGCATATCTGGTCATCGCAGCAGATGTCAACACCTTTGCCGCCAAATATCCTGCTGTTACAAATGTAGTCGGAGGCTGGGACGGGAAATTGAGCAACTCCGGCGAAGAAATCGAACTTATCAACAATAATGGTGTAAGAATTGACTGTGTCCACTATTGTGACGAAGGTTACTAGTCTGTTCGCGAGCGAGGGCCACTTGATTCCAATCATTATGGTTGGGTCTGGTCCGATGAGCACGATGGTGACGGAAAATCTCTCGAGTTAATTAATCCAGCCCTATCCAATGAATACGGCCAGAATTGGGCTGCAAGCACCATTATCGGAGGCACCCCAGGTACCGGAAACTCAGTGGCGTCAAGTAACATTGCACCATTTGTTCTGAATGTGACACACTCTCCGGTCATTCCACATTCTAATGATTTAGTAACGATAAGTGCACAGATAATCGATGAGCTGACAACTGGTATTAGCGCTGCTGTGTATTACCGCGCTGATGTCAATTACACTCAGACTCCTAATGATTTTAACTCCATTACAATGTTCGATGATGGGATGCATAACGACGCAAATGCTTCTGACGGAATCTACGCAGCCCAGATACCTGCGCATCCCAATGAGACAATTATTGAGTACTATGTGCAGGCGACCGATTCCACCGCCAATACGAGAACTTATCCTTCGCCTTCAGAGCCAAACAATCAACAATTGACAAATGTACTTTATCAGGTTAATGATTCATTTGACATTAATACATACCAAACTACCGGCCCGCGACCGTTTTACC
This sequence comes from uncultured Pirellulales bacterium, assembly GCA_964397865.1. Classification (GTDB taxonomy): domain Bacteria; phylum Planctomycetota; class Phycisphaerae; order Sedimentisphaerales; family Anaerobacaceae; genus CAYNKU01. The sequence goes on from CAYNKU010000174.1 coordinate 1,711, forward strand.
ACATTATCATGACAGATGCCGAACGATACGAATTGCTTGTACAGATAGGAAACGGCGGCCCTGACTACAGTAGCGACGCTCAGATGAACGCTACCTTTATTAGTGTCGACAGTATTGATGTCCAAACGAGGTATAATGTTGGTGTTCGAATTCGCGGAAGCAGTTCCCGCGTCGATGCGCCAATGAACTATAGAGTAAACTTCCCACACGATAGACCATGGAAAGATGTCACCGCCATAAATATCAACAGCCGAGTTCCTCATGCACAATTGATTGGAAGTGCGATTTGTCGTGCCGCAGGTCTGGCTGCTGCCGTCGCAACACTCGTAGAGACAAGAGTCAACGCATACATCCCTCCAAGCCCGAATACACCCTGGCTTGGTACCTACGTCCATGTAGAAGAAATTGACAGTGATTTCGCCGATTACCACTTCCCCGATGATGATAAAGGTAACGCTTATAAATGCATGCATGAGGGTGAGTATGCCGACCTTAGATACGAGGGACCCGATCCGGATGCCTATCGAGATACTTGCTTTAAGAAAACCAATGAAGCTCAGGATGACTGGACTGACCTTATAAATTTGACAAATGTTTTGAACAACTCTCCTGACAGTAACTACGTTGAAGATATTGCCCAGGTTGTCGATGTCAACCAGTGGATGCGATGGTTTGCGGTACAGTCACTAATAGGCAACGTAGAAAAAGGATTGGCCAATGGCGCAGGCGATGATTACTGCATGTATCGTGGCATGATCGATGCGCGTTTCCAGCTTTTACCATATGATCTCGATTCTCTTCGCGCTGTGGGCGAAGATGAATTCGACTGGTCATCACCAGGCAGGACCAATGATTCTATATGGAAAGCCACACGTGTCGACGCAATTGACCGTTTCCTTACAGACCCCAATTTAGTAGACCTGTACTACGTAGCCTTTCATGATCTTATTGAGACGACATTCTCGCCCTCACAAATCAACCCGCTCCTCGACGAACTTCTCACAGGCGTCGCACCGCAGTGGATAATCGATGAGATCAAGCAATATTTCGTGGACCGCAATACCTACGTTCTGTCTGTAATCCCATAAAATCTCTTAATGTACGTCCTCGGCCATTCTTGATGATTTTACAATGATCGGGGCAGGTGTCTAGACTCAGGCAGGAGGTCCTATGATTATTATGCAGCCATTAGCCTCTTAGAATGCATTCTATAGCCCGCTGGACTTACAGGCGTTTGGGAGGCATCTGGGAGACCACTGGCAAGCGACTGGGAGTCAACTGAAACTTTACGCCATTTTTACGCTCAAAGTCTGGGGCGATTGAATCATTTTAGGCCCAAAAAGGTTTAGGCTCATCCTAAGGTATTCATCTCAGGCCGATTTGTTTGCCTTAATTTTGCCACAACCTGCGGCCCACTGTAACGCTTTTTAATAAGTATAATCTCCAAAATTTAGTGTTAATAATACACCAAATCCATATACTCTAACTAAATATGGACCAGTTTTTGAGGAACAGACCAGGAAATGTTGATATATAACATAACCGTTAAGGAGCAAGCATGATGAAAAAACTATCTTGGGAGATCAATATGATCAATAAATCATTTGTACCAGGATGTATTCTCTGGTGTTCTCTGGTCACGCTTGCCTGGGGCAGCCGTGTAACTTTAGACCTTAACGGCACCTGGCAATTCGAGCAGACAATGAACGATTTTCCGCCCGTGCAATTCACCCGAAGTATCACTGTGCCCGGCTTAATCCATCTGGCCCGACCCAAAATTGATCAATATGATAAGCTCTTTGTCATTGATACCGACAACACCACCGGCGTATCCGGTAATCCCTATGAATCCCCATACCAAGCACGCACGAACTGGTATAAACGAATCGTACATGTGGATGAGAACCTGCGCGGCAAGCAAGCAACACTGACTATTGCCAAGAGTAAATATGTCACTGATGTTTATGTTAATGGCATTAAAGCAGGCTCTTCCATGGCTTGCTACACTCCGATTGACTGTGAAGTGACACGTGCATTAAAATACGGCCAGGATAATGATATCCTAATTAGAGTAGGAGACCGCGCCTGGCTGCCCAGTGCAGCAGCGGGCAGCACAGACAAAGAGAAAGTCAACTACTTGCCTGGCATCTGGGATAATGTATCCCTGTCATTTACAGGTCACTTTCGCATTCATCGGGCTCTGTTGTTGCCTTCGATCAAAGAGCC
>CAYNKU010000174.1:4036-5410 GCA_964397865.1 uncultured Pirellulales bacterium
CCAATCCTTTGGAATGCGGGAGTTTGGGCGTAAGGGCAGGCATTTTACCTTGAACGGCAAGAAGATCATATTACGCGGTACCAACGTTACCTTGCATCGCTTTTTTGAAGATCCGAACTGCCACCACCTTCCTTGGGATAGAGCTTGGACGACAAGGTTGCTGGATGATATCCCAAAACAGGTCCATTGGAATGCCATGCGTATCTGTGTGGGTATTGCTCCGCAGAGCTGGTACGAGATAGCTGATGAAGCGGGCTTATTACTGCAAAATGAATGGCTCTACTGGCAAACACACGGCTGGGACGAGCAACTGCGCAAGGAGTATACCGACTGGATATGGGCGGACGGTTCCCATCCCAGCATTGTTATCTGGGATGCCATCAACGAGAACTGGAATAGCTTCGTTGGCAACCAGCTTATTCCTGAACTGAAACAACTTGATCCAACACGGGTATGGGATGCCGGCTATATGACCGGCGCAGAAATGGGCCTAGACGAGATGGATGAACCTCATCCGTATCAAGCGGGTGGTCATCGAGACACCTATGAAAAATATGTCCGTGTTCAGCAGGAAAATCCCTATGAGTTGGGAAATCTGGACTACTGGACTTCAGGGCAATGGTTCTCTGCCAGCGATTTTAATCGAATACGGTATAGCAGCGCTGCCCAGTTGGTTAACGAGTACGGCTGGGTATGGCTGTGGCGTGACGGACGTCCTGCCAAGCTAACGCATCAGCAATTTCGTTACTTTTTGGGAGAAAAACTAACACCTCAGGCATGCCGGGATTTTCAGGCGTACTGGACACAATTAGAAACCGAGTGGTTGCGTGCGGAACGTTCATTTGCCGGGGTTTTGGCATTTTGCTATCTAACAAATAATTATGGCCACACCGGTGACTGGTTTGTAGGGGACATTAAAAACCTTGAGCAAAGTGATACATTAAAATGGTTCAAACACGCCTTTGCCCCGGTTGCGGTGTTCATTGATTTAACAGATGAACGTTATACGAAACACATGCCGGCGCATGTACCCGGATCGATGTTATCGTTTAATTGCATAGGCATTAATGATGAATCGAAGCCAGTAGAAGGGTCGCTTGCACTAAAGGTCTATAATGACTCGGGGCAGATTGTGCAAAGACAGGACAAAATACCCGTTCTTATTCCTGAGTACGATCGCACCATGATACCGTTGACTATAGAATTACCCATAATTCCGGGTGGATATACCTTGACCGCAGAATTTTATAGAGCCGATGCAAAGGGACAACCTGTTATCAGTCGTCGATATCTGAAAATAGGTGACGATAAAGCCGATTATCGCTTTGGTTCTGTTCCCTTGCCGGACCGATGACTTAGCGATGTATATTTAGG
>CAYNKU010000175.1:0-5314 GCA_964397865.1 uncultured Pirellulales bacterium
TAAGAACCTCTAATGCTCTGTTGAAAAGATATCCAATTGGGTCCGCGGCAATCCCAATCTTTCATACTGTTAGCCCCCCGCACTGCGGGGGGTTGTTTTTTTCCCATTTCCCGCACTGCACCCGGGCCTTAGCTCTGGGCCCAAGGTCGTCGGGGCTTTCATTTTTCCGGCGACTCTTCTTTCACTTCCTCTTCAGCCTCCGGTTTCTCTTCTTCCGCCTCAGCCGGTTCTTCTACCTTAGCTTCTTCTACCGCAGCTTCCTCTTCTGCTTCAGCCTTTTCCTCAACTGCTGCTTCTTCCTTTACTTCCACCTCCGCCGCCGTTTTTGCTTTTTTCTTGGCTTTGGCCTTAGCTTTTGCCGGCGCTTTTTTCACTTCCGCTTCAGGTTCTGCCGGCTCTTCTGCCTTCTCCTCTACCTTAGCTTCAGCTTCCTCTTCCACCGGCTCTTCCTCTTTCACCTCGGTTTCAGGTTCTTCTTCAACCTTAGCTTCCTCCTTCACCTCGGTTTCAGGTTCTTCTTCAACCTTAGCTTCCTCCTTCACTTCCGCTGTCACCTCTTCTTTTTCTTCTACCTTAGCTTCTTCTACCGCAGCTTCCTCTTCTGCAGCAGGAGTCTCTTCTTTTTCTTCTTCAGCTTTCGTTTCCTCTTCTGCTGCCGGCGCTTCCTCTACCGCCGCCTCTTCTTTCACTTCCGCTTCAGCCTCTACCGCCGCTTCGGTTTCCACTTCTCCAACCTTCGCTTCTTCCCCGGCCTCAGCCGGCTCTTCCACCTTCTCTTCGACCTTCACTTCCGCTTCAGCCTCTACCGCCGCTTCGGTTTCCACTTCTCCAACCTTCGCTTCTTCCCCGGCCTCAGCCGGCTCTTCCACCTTCTCTTCGACCTTCACTTCCGCCTTAGCTTCTTCCTCTGCTTTGACTTCTGCTTCTGCCTTGGCCGCAGCCTCTTCTTTAACCTCAGCCTCAGACTCAGCCGGCTCTTCAGGCTTCTCTTCGGTTTCGGCCTCCGCCTTCGCTTCAACCGGCGCCTCTTCCTTCACTTCCGCCTTTTCCTCAACCGCAGCCTCTTCCTTCACCTCTGCTTCAGCTTTCGCTTCTTCCTCTGCTTTGGCCTCGGCTTCTGCTTTAGCCGCCGCCTCTTCCTTAGCCTTTGCCTCCGCTTCCGCCTTAGCTATTACCGCTTCCTTAGCCTTCTCTTCCGCTACCACTTCAGCCTTGGTAAAATATTTACCCTTCTTGCGGGCGATGGCCTTAGCCCTTTCCCTGCGCGCAGCCTTCTCCTGAGCATATTTTGTCTTTATCCCATATTTGAGCAGAATCTCCGAAACAGTATCAGACGGTATCGCCCCGTTAGCGAGCCAGTATTTAACGCGCTCGAGATCGATCACCACCTGCTTATCTTTATCTTTTTCAAGCGGGTCATAGTGCCCCAGTTTCTCCAGGATCCTCCCATCTCGCGGCGTCCGCGAATCGATTGCGTTAATCCTGAAAAAAGGCCTATGCCGCCTTCCCAACCTCGTCATTCTCAAACGTACTGCCATAATCTTTTCCTTTCGTCATCTGGATAAGCCCGCAGGCTAATCCTTTATAATGAATTTCCGTTTCTTCGCACCGCGCGAATCACGAAACACGTTTACAATGTATCGCATAACCGTTAATAAATATCGCCAGCCTGCCCGCGTCAACCTGGGCATCGGCCGCGATCTTCTGAACCTGCTCATCGCTTAGTTCATGCGCCCGCTCCTTCTCCGCCGGCGTCATTATCGCCACCGCCTTCTCGAGCTGCCCAAGCTCCTCAACCGAAGGCGCCACCAGCATCGCAAGCTCACTGCCGCCCTGATTATCCTTAAACTGCGTCCGCACAAGCCTGCCGTAATCGCTGCCCGCGAACTTCGCCATCTTCTTCAGGTACTCTTCGATTGTAATTTTATGTTTTATCGCTTCTTTACCTTTCCGCGTCGCTTTATAACTCTCTTTCGCTTCGACCGCTGTTTTATCTTCCTGCCCGACGACATCGCCGCCCCCAGCGCATTCATATCGATCCCGCCCCCCGAAAACAGGCTCTTCAATCCCCCCATCCTGCCGCCGCTCAGGGCCTTCATCATATCCCGGCTGCGCATAAACATCTTCACCAGGCCCGAAACGTCGTTCACCTCGACCCCCGCGCCCGCCGCGATCCGCCGCCGCCGCGACGAACTTATTATATCAGGCTCACGCCTCTCCGCAAGAGTCATCGAATGAACGATCCCCTCCAGCCGCGTCAGCGACTTATCGTCGATATCCATATCATCTATCTGGCTGCCCATCCCGGGCATCATTTTCAGCATATCCTTCATACCCCCCATCTTCCGAACCGTCTGCATCTGCTTTAAGAAGTCATCGAACCCGAAGCTGCCCTTCGCCATCTTCTTCTGAAGCTTCTCCGCCTCCTCAGCGTCGAATTCCTCATGCGCCTTCTCCACCAGCGTAACGACATCACCCATCCCCAGTATCCTGCTCGCCATCCTGTCCGGATGAAATTCTTCCAGCTTATCGAGCTTCTCCCCCACGCCGACGAACTTAATAGGCTTACCCGTAACCGCCTTAACACTAAGCGCCGCTCCACCCCTCGCGTCACCGTCAAGCTTCGTCAGTATTACCCCATCCAGCTCCAGCCGCTCATTGAACTCCTTCGCCGAGTTCACCGCGTCCTGACCGGTCATCGAATCGCACACAAGATATATCTGATGCGGCGTCACCGCCTTGGCGACATCCGATATCTCACCCATCATCTCCTGGTCTATATGAAGCCGACCCGCCGTATCCAGCACAACTACATCACAACTCCTGTCTCGTGCGTATTTCAGCGAGTTCTTCGCCACCTTAACCGCGTTCTTACTATCCTCGCTGTATACATCTATCCCCAACTGCTCACCCAGCACGATCAATTGCTCGATAGCCGCAGGCCTCTGCAGATCATCCGCCACCAACAAAGGCCGTTTCCCCTTGGCAACCAGGTATTTCCCCAGCTTCGCCGCCGTCGTCGTCTTACCGCCGCCCTGCAGACCCGCAAGCATAATAACCGTCGGCCCGGGCGAGACAAAGTATATCCTCGTATCCACAGGCCCCATCAGGCGGGTCAGTTCATCACTGACGATCTTCACCATCACCTGCCCCGGATGCAGGCTCTTTATCACCTCGGCCCCCTTGGCCGTCTCGGTAACATCTTTACAGAACTGCTTTACTACGTGGTAGTTAACATCCGCTTCCAGAAGCGCCTTGCGAACCTCGCGCATAGCGTCCGAGATATTAGCCTCGGTGATCCTGCCCCTGCCGGACAGAGACTTGAAGACCGAATTGAATTTTTCCGTTAATGCGTCAAACAACCGTTTTTACCCGTATTACAAGCGTTTTTTCAATATTACCATACTGCTTCACTCAAAGACGAACCAAAAATTATAACCCCCACTTATACTTTTAGCAAGTATTAATTCCACCGGTATGGATATACCCTGGCCGGTGGTTTTCGGGGCAGGTTATGGGGCTGATCGGGAGGTGAAAAAGCATAAAATTTGTGCGCTGGGACGCAACTATTTTAAAAAAAAAGCGCAAAAAAGACTAAAAAAGCTCAAAAAAGACAAAAAAAGTACCGGATTTGACCCAAAAAAGTACAAAAAAGCACAGGTTTTGAGCAGTTTTTTAGACCCCCCTGGCGCGCCGGAGCGCAAAAAGATGCTTTTGATTCTTTTGCGTGCATATATCCACTTTTAAACTTGACAATTCTATTAAATCCTGCATCATATTTTTTTAACCCAGAGAGGCTGCCCCGACCCCGATTTACATCGGGGCGGGACCCCGATAAACGACATCGGGACTTCCGCTTCGCTTTAGCTTTCGGGTCGCTTCAGCAGATGGGGTAGTGTTTTGCGATTTTTTTCGGTTTGATAAAGATTGCGGGGGCGCAAAATGGGGCATTATTTTGCGTCTTTTTTGGGTTTTGTGGAAAATGCAAATATGAAGGGGAAGCGATGTCGCCTGAAAAATTAAAACACTTGGAGTTCATTCAGAATGTAATAACAAGGATGAATACCAATTCTTTTCAGATTAAAGGATGGGTGATAACAATAGTAACGGCAACTTTAGCATTATATGCGTCAACAAAAAATGAATGTTTTATACTTGTAGGCGTATTCCCGTCTCTAATGTTCTGGTTCTTGGATGCGTATTATTTAACACAAGAACGTAAGTTCCTGGGTTTATATAATGATGTTGCAGGTGTTTCGGAAACACCGTTTGATTTGAAACCATTCGAGATGAGACCAGATTTATATGTAGGGGGAAAGTATTGTTATTGTAAAGTATTTTGGTCAACAACAATTTGGAAATTGTATTTGCCAGTCATTATCATGTTGAACTGCATATTTATCTATCTGAAAGTTCATTAATCTAATCAAAGGAGTTTGAAATGGCAAGAAGAGTGTTTTTCAGTTTTCATTACCAAAGGGATATTTGGAGAGTGAATCAAATTAGAAATATCCCAAACGTAACAGGCTGTGCTGCAGCTGGTTTTCAAGATGCTTCTATTTGGGAAGAAGCTAAAAAGAAGAGTGATGATGCCGTTAAAAAACTCATCGATGAGGGATTAAAGAATACCTCGGTGACAGTAGTGTGTATTGGAGAAAAAACAGCAGGAAGAAAATACATCAACTACGAAATTGAACAGTCAATGGAACGAGGCAACGGCATAGTGGGTATTCAAATTCACCATCTCGAAGATAAAGATGGTAATACAGATTCTGCCGGAAGTGACCCTTATAAGCTTACCTCAAACGATTATGAGATATACAAATATGTTGACCACGAAAAACTGGCCAAACGCATAGAAGAAGCAGCAAAAAATGCAGGAAAGTAGAGATTTCCAATGACTACTAAGAATTACATAAGAAATAATGGTAAACGAATACCTCCGCCAATTGGCACTCTTCGCCAGCCTAAGAAAATAATTGCATTTGGTTGGTATGGTGGAAAGTTTTCTCATCTTGACTGGTTGTTGCCATTATTGCCTTCTTGTAAACATTACTGTGAACCGTTTGCAGGTTCTGGTGCTGTACTATTGAATCGTGAACCATCACCAATTGAAACATATAATGATATAGATGGCGAGGTGGTAAATTTCTTTCGTGTACTACGAGATAAAAAAGAGAAACTGATTCAGGCCATATTACTAACACCCTTCTCGCGGGAAGAGTTCGCACTAGCCTGCAATCTGGATCCAACTCTTTCAGACATGGAACGCGCTCGCCGATTTTATGTTCGAGCAAGACAGGTGAGAACAGGA
>CAYNKU010000176.1:0-5295 GCA_964397865.1 uncultured Pirellulales bacterium
GGCTTCGATTCGCTGATAACGCGAGCAGGTTTTATTACAGTTCGAGCAGCCTGAGTTTGAATTACAGCGGTTTCGGAGACTGGCTCGATGTGGGGGTCGGCTTTAGAAAAATTTTCATGAAAAAGAGCCGTCACAGTTGGCGTCAGGAAGACAGGCCTTATGTTAGTTTTACCTTAAATGGTATTTATAACCGGCTCGATGTCAGTAACAGGATCAGGTTCGAATACCGCGACAAAGAAGACGCTAAGGACGTTTGGCGGTTCAGGAACAGGTTCCAGATCGAATTCCCGGTTCGATGGACGCAGTTGCAATTGCGGCCTTATATGTCGGATGAGATTTTCGTCAATTTTGACGAGGAGCACTTCAACCGCAACAGGGTATATGCCGGTGTTATATACGAATTTCCCGAGCATACCGAGTGCAAATTTTATTATCTTTTTCAATCCTGGAAATCGGGCGATAAGTGGCGTGATATGAATGCCGTGGGGATAACCCTCAACTTTTCTTATTAGCGAGGTACCGATTTATGGCGGCGGCGGCGATTCGGCCGTGGCCCATCGCGAGGATTACCGTTGCTGCGCCGGAGACGATGTCGCCGCCTGCGTAGACGCCTTCGAGTGAGGTTTTGCAGTTTTCATCGACGACGATATTGCCCCATTTATTGAATTCCAGGCCCGGGGTAGTCTGGCGGATGAGGGGGTTTGCGGCGTTTCCGATGGCGACGATGACGGTATCGACTTCGATCTGGAATTCGGAACCCTCGATGGGGATGGGGCGTCGTCGGCCCGAATCGTCGGGCTCGCCGAGTTCGTATTTGAGGCATTCGATGGCGGTTACGCGGCTCTCGGAGTTACCTATTATTCGTTTGGGGTTTTGCAAGATGTGGAACTCGACGCCTTCTTCTTTTGCGTGGTGGACTTCTTCGATCCTTGCGGGCATTTCTTTTTCGCTTCTTCGATAAATGAGGTAGACTTTTTCTGCGCCGAGGCGCAGGGCGGTTCTGGCCGAATCCATAGCGACGTTGCCGCCCCCGATGACGGCGACAGTTTTCGATCGGGCGATGGGGGTGTCTGCGCCTTTTCCGAAATCGTAAGCCTTCATGAGATTGGCGCGGGTGAGGTATTCGTTTGCGCTGTAGACGCCGATGAGCGATTCGCCTTCGACACCCATAAATCTCGGCAGTCCGGCGCCTACGCCGATATAGACGGCGTCGAAACCGTCTTCGGCCATAAGCTGGGAGATGGTTCTTGTTCTTCCGACGATGAAATTGGTGACTATTTTAACGCCCATTTTTTCGAGGACGTCGATCTCTTTTTGTACGATGGCTTTGGGCAGTCTGAACTCGGGAATTCCGTAGACCATAACGCCGCCGGGTTTGTGAAAGGCTTCGAGTATTGTGACGTCGTGGCCCGCTCTTGCGGTGTCGGCGGCGGCGACGATACCTCCGGGGCCTGAACCGATTACGGCGACCTTTTTGCCGGTGGGGGCGGCGACCTGAGGGACGGGGCTTTTATCTTCATCGAGGTCGGCGACGAAGCGTTCGAGCCGGCCTATGGAGACGGCTTTGCTTGAATCTTTGAATTTCAAACCGACGGTGCAGGTCTGCTGGCACTGGACTTCCTGGGGGCAGACCCGGCCGCAGACGGCGGGCAGAAGGGAATTTTCCTTTATGATCTCGAGGGCCTGGTCGAAGTTGCCTTTGACGATCTCTGCTATAAAGTCCTTGATTCTTATTTTTACGGGGCAGCCTTCGATGCAGGGGGCGTTTTTGCACTGAAGACATCTGAGTGCTTCGAGCTGCGCGTGGATTTTAGTATATCCTGTGGCGACTTCGCTGACGTTGTTTTTTCTTTCGTCGGGGTCTTGAGCGGGCATATCCTGGGGCGGGATCCTGTATCGGTCGGCGGGTTTGAGTTCGCCTTTTTCGTGTTTTTCCAGAATCTCCCTCAGAAGCTCTTGCCTTTCTTTGTCCGTCACAATACAGATTTCCTTAAAATTGTTTTTGCGTTACTAATTACCCGTTCGGGTTCGGGGGTGCTCGGATTTCTATTCGTCGAGACCTGTTTCGCACCTATGTTTTTTGTATTTTTCGTGTGCTTTTATTTCCTGGGTTCTGTAGGCATTTAGTCTTTTTATCATCAGGTCGAAGTTTACCTTATGGCCGTCGAATTCGGGGCCGTCGACGCAGACGAACTTCGGTTTGCCGTCGATTTCGACCCTGCATCCGCCGCACATACCGGTTCCATCGACCATAATAGTATTGAGTGAGACCTGCGTGGGGATGTCGAACTGTTTTGTGGTTTCGCAGCAGAATTTCATCATAACGGCCGGTCCGATCGCAAAGACCTGGTCGGGTTTGGGGTCTCGTTGGCAGATTTCTTTGAGGGGTTCGGTTACCAGGGCCTTTCGGCCCGCCGAGCCGTCGTCGGTCGTAATTATGATTTCATCGCTTATTTTTGAAAATTCATCTTCGAGGATGAGCAGCTCGGCTGTTCTTGCGCCGAGGATGGCGATGATCGTGTTGCCGGCGTTTTTGAGGGCCTTTGTGATCGGCAGCAGCGGCGCGTTTCCGATTCCGCCTCCGACGCAGACACAGGTTCCGAAATTTTCTATGTGGGTCGGTTTTCCGAGGGGCCCTGCGATGTTGGCGATCGCCTCGCCTGCTTTCATGTCGGCAAGTTCGGCGGTGGTTTTTCCGACACGCTGCCAGATCAGCAGTATCGAGCCTTCTTCGGGGTCTGCCGCGGCGATGGTGAGCGGGATGCGTTCGCTGTATTCGCTGGTTATACTGAGGATTATGAACTGGCCCGGGCTTGCGGCTTTGGCGACGGCGGGCGCATATACCCGGGCGGAGAAGACGTCTTGAGAGAGCTGATTTTTAGATAAGATTTCGTGTGACATCAGAGCAGTTCTTCTATTGCGGCGGCAAGAACCTTTTTACTGGTCAGACCGACCCATTTTTTTGCGACCTGGCCGTCTTTGAAGAGAAGGATCGTTGGTATCGCGCTGATACCGAATTCTATGGCACTGTCGCGTGCTTCGTCGGTGTTGAGTTCGCATATCCTGGCTTTTTCGACGTACTCGTCGGCGAGTTCGTGCATAATCGGGGTCATTATTTTACAGGGCCCGCACCATGGTGCCCAGAAGTCGACGAGTACGGGGCTGTTGGAATTATGGACGAGTTCGTCGAAAGCGGTGTCGTCGAGTTCGATCACATTTTCAGCCATGATATTATCCTTATTAAAATGTTCGTACCTGAAAGCACCGGTGATTTTATTGCAGGCGATGGATAAAGTCAAACGATAATTTTAAAAGCGAGTTTCTAAACTCCCACAGCCGATTTGTCAGTATCGAAAACGGGTATTTTCGAGGCTGTGCAGTTGGAGGCGGAGGTATTAGCGGCTTTCGGTCTTTTCGGCGGGCAGGGAGTTGTCTTCTTCGGCGCTTTGCGGGGATTTTTTTGCGGGGGGTATTTCGGCGATGGGGACGGAGAGGTCTTGGTCGGGCAGCCCGGCGGCTGAATCGGCGGACTGCGATTTCGGGGGCAATTCGACTATCGGCACGGCGGGGGCGGGGATTGTAGTCGGCGAAGTTCGCGGGGCCGGCTGGGATTCTTCTATGTTCGAGAGTATCGCCTTTTGGACGGCTTCGGCGGCGGGCTCGTCGGTAAGGGCGGTAAGTAAAAGCAAATTTTCACGGCGGGGATGGTCGATCTTTACGAGCTTTTCGCGGACCAGTTCGAGCAGCGCGAGGAATAAGCCGACCAATACGAGGCGATTTTTTTTGCCTTCGAAGATTTTTTCGAAGTTCATCGGCCCTTCGTTTTGGAGGCGGTCGAGGATTTCTATCTGGTAGAGGTCGATGGGTGTATCGTCGGCGATGTGGCTGATGTCGATGGCTGAGCCAGTGGCTTTGAGGATGGCGTCGAAGGCTTCGAGCAGGTCCCAGACGCTGACGTTCTCGAGGTCGAGTTCGGGTTCCTCGGAGGTTTTTAAGGTCTGTATGATGCTGTCGGGGCGTGGGAAACGGGTCTTTTGCTGGTCCGCCGAATCGCTGAGGAGGTTGGCGGCGTCCTTGAACTTTTTGTATTCGAGGAGCTGGCGGATCAGTTCCGCTCGCGGGTCGTCGAGGTCGTCGGCGTCGAGATCTTCGGTGTCGGCTTTCGGCAGGAGCATCGCGGATTTTATGTGCATTAAGGTAGCGGCCATGACGAGGAAATCGCCGGCGAGGTCGATGTCGAGATTTTTTAGTATTTCAATGTACCGGATGTACTGGTCGGTTATTTTCGCCAGCGGAATGTCGTAGATGTCGACCTCTTCCTTGCGGACAAGATAAAGCAGCAGGTCCAGAGGACCCGCGAAGACGTCAAGATTTACTCGATAGTCAGGCAATTATGGCTCCTTATTTTCCTGGCTTTGTTTCAATATCTCGATGGCCTGGGGGGCATTGGTTTGAGAGGTCTGGAGCTGAATTTGAGCTACCTGGGGCAGGGGCAATATATTGGAAAAATTCTCGCCTATGAGGAAAGATTCGATACCGGCGTCGTCGAGAAGCTGTTTCGCGAGCGAGGCTGTGATGCTATCTTCGAACGTTGCGATGGTGACGAGTTTTTCAGTCATTTATTCATTTCTCCGAGCCCTACGGCTTTTCGCGCATTGCTCAAGGTTTGGGCGGCTACGGCTTTCGCTTTTTTGGCGCCTTCGGCGAGGACGTCCCTGACGTAGTCGAGATCGTTTTCAAGCTGCTGTCTTTTTTCCCTGAATGGTTTGAAATAGTCGATTATCAGTTCGGCGAGTCGTTTTTTTGCTTCGCCGTAGCCCATCGGGCCTTTTCGGTATTTATCTTCCCATTCAGAGAGTTCTTCCGGCGAGGCGAGCAGCTTCAGCAGCGCGAAGACGTTGCATTTGTCGGGGTCTTTCGGCTCATCTACCGGTGTTGAATCGGTAACGATCCGCATTATTTTTTTGCGGGCGGTTTTTTCAGGCTCGAATATCTCGATGGTGTTTTGATAGCTCTTGCTCATTTTTCGGCCGTCGATCCCGGGCACCACGGCGACGGATTCGAGGATGTGCTCTTTGGGCAGGGTGAAGACCTCGCCGTAGGCGTTGTTGAATCGCTGGGCGATGTCGCGAGTAACCTCGATGTGCTGCTTCTGGTCGGCGCCGACGGGGACGAGCTCGCTGTTGAAAATGAGGATGTCAGCGGCCTGGAGGACGGGATACGCGAACAGGCCGTGATTGGGCGCCAGGCCCTGGGCGACCTTGTCTTTGTAGCTTGTGCAGCGCTGCAGCAGGC
>CAYNKU010000177.1:0-5264 GCA_964397865.1 uncultured Pirellulales bacterium
TGTTGACATATAATGTAGGTGTGGTGTACATTGAGTGTATGGTAATGAAAATACTTAGTCCGGATGACAGGGAGTTTTTTTCGCTTGTGTCGCGGGCGGCTTTCGCGAATCCGTTCAGTGAGCAGCGGGCTCAAATCGACAAAGAGATATCGGGTAATACCAGGGCCCGGCCTTGGCGCGAGATCGTGCCCGAAGCGGTGCGGGAGGTGAACAGGCGAATCGGCCGGCTCGATGCCGATGGTGCTGTAAAGATACAGGATTTCAAAGAGGCGGATCACGACCTGATAGAACATGTTTTTTTGTTCGATGTATTCCATCGATTTGGCAGACAGTTCGATCAGTTGATAATCGATCAGGTGGCAGCCGGCGATGAGTCGCTGGGGGTGGACTTTGCGAGTGACGCCCTTGGTGTTTTGGTCAAGCGGGGGTTCAGCAGAGCGGTGGCGAAGAGATATTTTTCATTGTTTTACCAGATACGCCGGGCGTTTTATTTTATCGATCGCGGCCTGATAGGTCAGAGCGAATCGATGAGGCGGCTTCGGCAGGGGCTCTGGAACAATATTTTCACACACGATATTCGCTACTATGAACGGTATATGTGGGACAAAATGGAGGATTTTTCGACACTTCTGCTCGGGCCGACGGGGTCGGGCAAGGGGGCGGCGGCGGCGGCGATAGGGCAGAGCGGCTTTATCGGGTTCGATGAAAAGACCGGGGCCTTCGCGGAGAGTTTTACGAAGACGTTTATACCTATCAATCTTTCGCAGTACCCGGAGACCCTTCTGGAGTCGGAGCTTTTCGGGCACAGCAAAGGCTCTTTCACCGGCGCGGTTGCTTCGTATGAGGGTCTGTTTGCGCTGTGCGGTCCGCATGGGTCGGTATTTCTCGATGAGATCGGCGATATAAGTGTTCAGGTACAGATAAAACTGTTGCAGGTCTTAGAAGAGCGGGTGTTTTCGCCTGTCGGCAGTCATAAGAGGATTAAATTCCACGGCCGGATAATCGCGGCGACGAACAAATCGCTCGATGAGCTGCGGCAGGAGGGGAGGTTTCGCGATGATTTTTATTACCGGCTTTGTTCGGATTGTATTATGGTGCCGAGTCTTCAGCAGCGTTTGCAGGAGAACCCGGATGAACTTGACGAGCTTATCGCTCATACCGTCAGGCGGGTTACGGGGTATGCGGCTGAGGATGTTGTGAAGACAGCTAAAGAGGTGATCAGCAGCAATCTCGGAAAAGATTATCACTGGCCCGGCAATGTCAGGGAATTGGCGCAGTGTGTCAGGAGGGTGATCATAAAGCGACATTATGCGGGCGATAGTTCGGCGGCTGCGGATGATCCGCGCGGCAGGCTTTTGGGTGATATCGATTCGGGCCGGGCCGATGCGCAGGATGTGCTCGCGGGGTATTGCATGATTTTGTACCGCAAATATGGTACATACGAACAGGTCGCGAGGATTACGCGGCTGGATCGCAGGACGGTTAAAAAACATATCCAGCGATACCTTTCCGGGAATCAGAATTTTGAGAGGCAGGATCGAAAATGAGATTCAGCAGGTTACAGGTCGGGAATTTGCTTTATTATGCCGGTTTGCTGGGGCTGCCGCTCGGCGTTGGGGCGGCACTTGGTTTTTACGCGGGGGCGTGGGGGATGCGGTGGCTGCCCACTATGCTGGAAATATTTTTGATGACCTGCCTCGTGTCGCTGCTGGCGATTATCGGGGGCAGGGTGTTAGAGGGTTCGGCGATCAAGATGACCGACAAAGGACTGCGGCTGCGCCGGAGGGTGATTACGGCGATCGTGTTTGTGAGCCTTTTGATTTTGGCGAGGCTTGGGGTTTACTGGGCACAGCGGCCGAGTCCGCTGACGGAATTATCGCCGGCGCAGTTTAATATGGTCTTCGAAACAGACCTTCGGAATTATTTCGAATACGATAAGGGACTCGACCGGCTTATCGAGACGCTCGAAGAATATTCGAAAGATTTCGGCACCGACAGGTCGCGGCTTCTGACGGCTAGTGAGGAAAAATTACTCCGTGATATATGGACGAGTATTTACGACTACGCCTTTGCGCTGGATCAGATCAGGGCTTTTTACGAGGACTGGTATCGGTTCGACCCGACCCACAGTCAGTGCAGTTTTCATCATCGCAGTTTTCTTCTGGCGTTTGCGGCGGAGTTGTCGCTTTATGAAAAGAGTACGAGGTTTATCACACTGGCGAGCGAATATCCGAATGTGGTTAAGTTTTTGAATACGCCTCATCGCGGAGCTGGTTTGGAAGCGGAATCGTTTAGCAGGTTTCGGGAGGAGTTTCAGAACAGTGGCGATCACGCCCGGATAGTGGCGGGTGGGCAGTATCTATTGTGGCTTGAAAAGGGGCTTAAAGGCCGGGAGGTTATCGCCGAGGCCGGGTGCGGTGAACTGTGGGAGAAGGTCGAACTTGAGACGGCTCTTATTAACAGGGCGGGAACCGTTCAAATGGCGGGGGTGACGGTTAAGGGTGATATCGAACCTTTTAAGCGCGCGGTGGGCAGGATGTGGTTTAACGGCCAGCGGGGTGTTGCCAAATGGATGGGTAATACGCGGATCAAAAGGATCGGCAGATATTTGATCGATGAAAAGCGGCGCGGCGAGATGGAAGAGAAGTTAGAGCCGGGTGATATATTGTTTTCGCGAAAGAACTGGTATTTGAGTAATGTCGGGCTGCCGGGGTTCTGGCCTCATGCGATTTTTTATCTTGGTTCGCCGGATAAGTTCGAGGAGTATTTTAACGATCCGGCGGTACTGGCTTTTGTGAGAGAGATTTCGGGCGAGGATATGACATTGGGTCAGTATATGGATAGGCGATATCCGAAACAGTGGCTTACCTATCAGCTCGGGCGCGAACAGAGCGACTATTGCGTGATAGAGGGATTGAGTCCGGGGGTGATATTCAATACGATGAAGGATACGTGCGGCGATTATATGGCGGCGGTGCGTCCGCGGCTTGGCAAAAAGGCCAAGGCGCAGGCGGTACTCGAAGCCTTTTCGCATCACGGCAAAGATTACGATTATAACTTCGATTTCGCGACGGATCATGCGCTGGTCTGTACGGAGTTGGTATGGCGCAGCTACAGACCTGACGAGGGCAAAGACGGCCTTGAGATACCACTGGTGGAGATGGCCGGGAGAAAGACGCTGCCCGCTAATGAGATCGCCAAACTTTTCGCGGCTGAATACGGAAGTCCCGACGCGCAGTTTGATTTTGTCTGTTTTGTCGATGCCAGTGAAGAGACGCAGGAGACGTTTTTCGCGACGGAGGAGGAATTTCTTTTATCGTGCGAGCGGGCGAAGTGGAGTTTTGCGTTAGAGTGAGCGGCTCGGCATTTCGGCAAAGCGGAATGAAGTTGTTATAATATTTTGTGTTGGATAGTCTGGCAGGATAAGATGGGAAAAAGTGAATTCGATTGTATTGTTGTCGGGGCAGGTCATGCGGGCGTCGAGGCGGCTTACGCGGCCGCGAGGATCGGTGCGGCGACTCTGCTTTTGACTATCAGCAGAGAGACTATCGCGGTGATGAGCTGTAACCCGGCGATCGGCGGTCTTGCCAAGGGCCAGATCGCCCGTGAGGTCGATGCTCTGGGTGGACTGATGGCCCTTGCCATAGACGCGACGGGGATTCAGTTTCGGATATTGAACCGTTCCAAGGGGCCGGCGGTACAGTCGCCGAGGGCACAGGCGGATAAATACGAGTATTCGGCGTTTATGCGGCAGGCGCTGGAGCAGACGGATAATCTGACAATAGCGGAAGGTATGGCTGATGAGGTGCTTATCCGGCAGGGCAGGGTAGAGGGTGTCAGATGCGCGGACGGCAGAATCTATAAAGCGCCGACGGTTGTTATTACAACGGGGACGTTTCTTCGCGGCCTGATGCATATCGGTAACGAGCAGTTCGGCGGGGGTCGTTTGGGTGAGCCGGCCAGTAACGAACTGTCGGCTTCACTGGAACGGGCGGGGCTTATACTCAAAAGATTAAAGACCGGGACGCCGCCGAGACTGGACGCGGCGACGGTCGATTTCGATAAGCTCGAAGTTCAATACGGCGATGAGGTGCCGAGGCCTTTTTCGTTCGTCAATAAATCGATAGAGCGAGAGCAGATCCCCTGCTGGATAACCTATACCAACGAGCAGATTCACAAATTGCTGCGGGAGAATCTGGACAAGGCACCTCTTTATACCGGCCAGATAAAATCCACGGGGCCGAGATATTGTCCGAGTATCGAGGGTAAGATAGTCCGGTTCGAGGACAAGGGGCGGCACCAGGTTTTTTTGGAGCCTGAGCAGCGGGAGGTTTCGACAATTTACTGCAACGGTATCAGTACGTCGGTGCCGAAGGATGTCCAGGAGCAGATGCTTCGGCTGATGGCCGGGACGGAAAGCGCGCGGATACTGCATTACGCATACGCGATCGAGTACGATTATTGTCCGCCATCTCAGTTGAAGAGTAATCTGGAGACGAAAAAAATTGATGGACTTTTTCTGGCGGGTCAGATCAGCGGGACAAGCGGCTATGAAGAGGCGGCGGGGCAGGGTATCCTGGCGGGTATTAACGCGGCGCGCAAGGTTCAGGGGGCGGAGGCCCTGGTGCTGGGAAGGGAGCAGGCTTATATCGGGGTGTTGATAGACGATCTGCTGACCAGGGAAATCCGCGAGCCTTACAGGATGTTTACTTCGCGGGCGGAGTTTCGTTTGTCACTGCGGGCCGATAACGCCGACCGCAGGCTGACCAGGATAGGAAGGGATGTCGGGCTGGTCGATGATAAGCGGTGGGAGCGGTTCGAGAACAAGCTCGCGACAATCGAAAAGCTAAAGGATTATCTTCGCGCGACGCGAAGCGGGGGGCTTAATTTGTGGGAGCGGCTTCGCCAACCCACGAATACGCTTTGCGAGACGCTCGGGGAGCGGGACGATATCAGGGCTATGGATATCGATGACGAGATCATCGAGGCGGCTGTGATCGACGCGAAATACGAGGGGTACCTGGCGAAACAGGATCGGCTTGTAAGGAGTATGAGCAGCCTGGAGAAGATAAGGCTGCCTGAGGATATTGACTATGAGAAGATTCTGCACCTTCGGGCCGAAGCGAAGGAGGCGCTGTCGGCGTTTCGGCCCGGCACGCTCGGACAGGCGAGCAGGATAAGCGGTATAACGCCGGCGGATATTACGGTGATACAGGTGCATTTGAAAAAAACAGGAGTCAGAAGACAGGAGACAGGAGACAGAA
>CAYNKU010000178.1:0-5244 GCA_964397865.1 uncultured Pirellulales bacterium
GAAATTAAAGAAACGCTGCGGGAAACGAATTTCAAAGACAACCTTAAGAGAAAACAAAAAGAAACATTAAATTCTCGAAATGTTTATGACTATATTCAGGATACCGTTAATGCTTTTCGCCGTGAAAACGACGGTGAATTTGTTTATAAAGACGAACATATTATAAACATTCACCGGAAGTTCACAGAAGATATTAACTATACGGGAAACCGGCCGGGCGCATATAGAAATATGAGCGCCACCTTCGGAGACCCGCGGAAAATAAGTTTATGCCAAAACTACTCGAATATTTACGAAGCAATGAAAAACTACGTCAATTGGCTAAATCAAAAAAAGGATGGATTTTTAATCGGCGATGCTATCGTTAAAGCAATTATGGCACATTATTATTTAACAGAAATACATCCTTTTGGTGATGGAAATGGCAGAACTGCAAGAGCGATTGAGGCAATGGTTTTATATGCCAATGGAATAAATCCTTACTGTTTTTGGTCTCTGGCTAATTTCTGGAACGCAAACAGGAACGAATATATTACTCATTTAGGAAATATACGCGAGACTTGCAACCCATTTGACTTCATAATTTGGGGCGCAAAGGGTTATTTAGAAGAAATCAATAGAATTAAATCGCTTGTTTTGAAAAAACTTAAATCTCTTATGTTACGAGATTATGTAAGTTGGTTACTTAAATCAAAGAATCAACAAAGGCCTGAAAAAAAGATTAACAGCAGAATTCGTAGCATTGTCTTTCTGTTAACAGATTATGGTAGGATACCTCTTGACAAATTCCGTGCTTCTCCGGAATACGAATCATTATACGCTAATTCATCAAGCGCTACCAAAAAAAGAGACTTCGATAAAATGAAATCCTTAGAGTTAATTCGAACCCCCAAAGACGATGATGGCAAAGTATTTGTTGAGCCAAATTATAAAATTCTTGAAAAGTTAAATTACGGAGTTTCTTTAGGTCGAGTGTAAAATATAAAATCCCTATCGAAATAATCTACAAAAGGGGTCTTTTCAGGTCAGGGCAAAAAACTTTTTGCTCGTCAGTGTTACCGCCGCAGCAAAATCCTCCAGAGTCATCTGTTTTAATTGCGCAAGTCTCCCCGCCGTATGAACCATAAGCGCAGGCTCATTCACCTTTTGCTTGCGCATCGGCTCAGGCGACATATAAGGACAATCCGTCTCCACCATCAGCCTCTCGACCGCAACGTTCGCGGCCGCCGCCCGCGTCTTCTCGGCGTTCTTAAACGTAACAACACCCGTAAAAGACACATAAAAACCTCTGTCGATAACCGCCTGCGCCTCTTCAGCCGAGCCGCTGAAGCAGTGAAACACAACTTTCCCCAGCGACCCCTCGAACCCGTCGAGAATTTCAAGCGTCTGGGCGAACGCCTCCCGACTGTGCACTATCACCGGCAAATCCGTCTCAGCCGCGATCCGCAAATGCTCGGCAAATACGCGCTTCTGATCGGCCTGTTTCGAAAAATTATAATGAAAGTCAAGCCCCGTCTCACCTATCGCTGCGACTTTATCCTCACCGGCAAGTTTTTTCAACTGCTCCAGATCGTCCGCCCCGACGGTCTTCGCGTCGTGCGGATGTATCCCGACCGCCGCGTAAACCCCCTCATATTCAGCCGCAAGTGCGACAGCCTTTCTGTTCTCCTCGGCATCGGTACCGACGGTTATCCACTTCGTCACCCCCGCCGCAATACTTCGATCAAGAACCGCCCCGACCTCCTCCGCCAGGCCCTTAAAAGTCAAATGACAATGTGTATCGATAAGTTCCATTGGTATTGAGTTCCTATATCCATTCTATTTTGTCAATTGCTATCTCACTTTCGACATTTCCCGTATTGGGAATACCCTCCGGCTCGATAAGAAGCATTTCATACCCTTCTTCAGAAGTCGGTTTGTGCTCAACTTCTTTCGGGACAACAATCATTTCACCTGCAGACACTTCAACAATCTTTTCTCTAAAATGCATCAGCATCTTGCCCTTCAGAATTATAAAAGTTTCGTCTGTATCCGGATGACTATGCCAAACAAATTCACCTTTAAACTTCACAATCTTAAACTCATAATTGTTCATTTTGGCAACAATTCGCACGGAATAATCTTCATCCGGAAGTTTCGAAAACTTATCCGCAATATTGACCTTGGATGGTATCATCACTAATTCCTCATAGTACAATAATATATAATACTTTTTTTAGCAGTCTTTGTAGGGTGGGGTCTTTACCCCACCAAATTGTTATTATACGGCTCATCACACAATACGCAATACGATATACGATATACGCATCACGAAACTCAAACTGACCATCGGTCAGTTTAAGTAATTACGGTACAAACACATTTTCGCTGTGTCTTATCCGAACAGGCCCCTTATCGCCGAGCACGACCACAACAACATCGAATCGCAAAGGCCTCTCCTGAATATTATGAATTGATAAAAAATAACGCGCTGTCTTGAACAACTTTGTTTTTTTGCCCGCGGTGACAACCGCCTCGGTCGGCCCGAAATTCTCATCTTTCCTGGTCTTGACCTCGACAAAAACAATCGTTCCATCGCGATCGACCATGACCAGATCGATCTCACCGCTTCTACAGGAAAAATTGCCGGCGAGTTTCTTATACCCTTTGCGTCTCAGAAATTTCTCGCACCGCTTCTCACCCCATCGCCCGAGACGTCCGCGATCCGATAACAGTCTGCTTCTGTTCCATGGCCAACCGAACAATTCACCTGTCCCGAATTATCTCGTTACCGTATGCTTACTGTGTCTTTGAGCGAGCCTTACGGATTTGCCCGTCCGCTTTCGCAGATAATACAATTTGGCTCTCCTGGTCTTACCGCTGCGAACCGCCCGAATATCGACCACGTTAGGCGAATGAACCGGAAAGATCCGCTCGACCCCCTCGTTATCCACTATCCTGCGGACCGTAAATGTCTCGTTGATACCTCTGCCTCTGCGGGCGATCACTGTCCCGCTGAAGATCTGGATACGAACCTTGTTACCCTCTTTGATCCGGCAGTGAACATCCACCGTATCGCCTATCTCGAAATGAGGCACTTTCTCTTTCAGACTCTTATTTTCTACCGCATCCAGCATTTCTGTTTTCACCAGTCTATCTCCTGTTAACACTAAATTCGCTGTTTATAATACTACAACACCACTTAATAGTGAAAAATAGTTTTGACCTTAAAGTCAACCTGCCGTGACGGTACAGACTTGACGTTTTGGTCATTTGAATTTTGGTAATTTATATTTGTTTCGGATTTCCGCCATAGGGTGTCCTGCGGAGATATTCGAATTTCGGATTTTGGTATAATTAAGCTACCTTGAGTAAATTTTTAGATAATCATAAAAATTGTCATTCCTGCGAAAGCAGGAATCCACTTTTTCTATACGCTATACGCTCCACGCTATGCATTATACGCATCACGATATACGATATACGAAATACGCACGACGCTATTTATAAAGAACCCAGAAGTATAACCGCTTTTCGTACGAAGACAAGCTTTTTTTGGAAAAATCAACCCTCCAGCCGCCTCTTTCCCCGTTTCAGGCCCCAAAACCACTATCTAACCCCCGATCTTCACTATCGCTTTTCAAGCTTTTCGAGCACCTTCCTCGCGACATTGCGAACATATTCGAGCTTTGTCCCGACATTTCGCCTCACATCAACCTCCGCCGCTTCCCGAATATCTTCCAGCACATCCCCGGCCTTATCGCCAAGCCTGTCCAATGCGGTAATCGCATGCAGCCGCACCGCCGCCGAATCGCTCTTTAATTCTCTCACCAGTATTGCAAGTGCTCTACTGTCACCCGTCCACCCGCAGATCGCCTCCGCCGCCGCTATCCGAACAGCCGCCGACGGATCTTCAGCCAGTTCTATTATAGCCGTTTTTGCCGCCTCGATTTCATCTTGCTCTTTACAGCGATTATACAAACCAACCACCGCCCAATACCTCACCGCCCCATCCTTATCGCCGAGCGCCTTGGTATATGCCGCTATTGCCCGGCCCTTATCCGCCGAATCCAGCTCCTTTATATCCCGCAGCTTTTGCATAATATTACCCTTGTCAAGAACATCTGTCCAATGAGGTTTTTCCTCG
This sequence comes from uncultured Pirellulales bacterium, assembly GCA_964397865.1. Lineage (GTDB taxonomy): Bacteria > Planctomycetota > Phycisphaerae > Sedimentisphaerales > Anaerobacaceae > CAYNKU01. Next base: position 4,127 of record CAYNKU010000178.1, read on the forward strand.
CCGGCGCTGAACATCTCTTTATTCGGTGCCGCCTTATTCCCGAACTGAAACTCCGCCTCATCGCTGGCCTCGAATCCCAATCGAAAAGCCTTTGCGACCAGAAGCTCCCCGGCCTGCATAACTACCGATCCGCTATATAGCCGCCACACATTATCCCGACCCGTCTTATATGCGATAGATGCCCCGGACGTCGGACAGCTTATCGTCACCGATATCCTGCTCCCAGGTAAACCCGTCATGTTTCCCGCCAACCCCGGCATATTAACAATATGAAACCGCGGCTCCGCCGTCTTGGGAATAACCCCGCCCGGAAACTTCATCTCATTAAGCTCCGGCTCCGGAATAAGCCCCGTATCTTTCGTTTCTTTAGCCCACTGCTGATGCACCTTTCGCATCCGCTCCAGCACCTCGCGATATTGCGGATCTTCCGCGAGGTTATTTATCTCATGCGGATCCTCCGCCGTATCGTAAAGTTCCTCAACGGCCTTTGTCTCGCGGAAATATTGCTTCTGCGCACCTTCGAGTTTACCTTCGGCATTTAACTGCCGCATCTGCTGCATCGTCGGCATCATATCCATATACGCTATATTCTGCCCGTAAGTAATATGCGGCATATAATTGCGGATATACTTGTAACGCTTGTCACGCACCGCTCGGATAACATCGATCGCCTCATCCATCCGATCCCGCGCCGCGTATATATAATCCCGCTCTTTGCCCGTATGTTTACCCATAAACGCTCGCCCCGCCATATAACCCGGCACCTCCAGCCCCGCAAGCGACAGCATCGTCGGCGCAAAATCTATCGAACCCACAAGCTCATCGCTTTTGCTGCCCGCCGCTCTCGCCGCCGGATTCCGCCCCCACGCCGTCCTTCGCCACTTCTCCGGAACCCGCACGATCAGTGGAAAACCGATCCCCGAATCATAAACCCATCGTTGCGCCCGCGGCATCCCCCGTCCGTGATCCGACCAGAACCACACGATCGTATCCTCCGCCAACCCATCAGCCTCGAGTTCAGCCAGTATCTTCCCCACCTCTTTATCCATAAGCGTAATATTATCGTAATGCTGCGCGATATCGCGCCGAACAACCTCGGTATCGGGATAGTAGGGCGG
>CAYNKU010000179.1:0-2303 GCA_964397865.1 uncultured Pirellulales bacterium
AGTGTGAAAAAATCGATACGGCCGGTCGAATGGAAATCGCCAAAATGCTCAGTGCCCGCGGCAGCCTGAAATATGCACGGGACTTGGCGGAGAGTTTTGTATCACGGGCTGTAGAAAAGCTGGATAGTTTCGAGCAAAGCCCCGAAAAGCAGGCTTTGGTCGAGATAGCGGGGTTCTCGGCACGCAGGTCCGGTTAGATCGCTGAACTAAACCAACAAAAAAGGCCGACTCCGATAAATTGGGGCCGGCCTTTTTTGTTTTTAATACAAAGACGATTACTTAGAACGCGTAACTCAGGCTAAGTGCCGTCCAGTATTCATCCTGTGTATTGATCGAATCTTCCCAGGAGGACTGATAGTAAAACCCCGGCGTGAAAGTAAGATTGTTGCCGAGATCAAAACCCGTCGATATGCCGAAAACAGCGTGTGAGAAGTCGTGCTCGGCGGCAGCTGCGCCGGTTCCGTCATTGTAGACAACATCGGCTGAAAGATGTACTATTTGCTCGGCTGTGTCGGGGGCCAGGCCGCATACGGTCATATCGTATCCGAGACCGAAGATGTGTACCGGGCCGCCGCATTTTCTGAAAGCACTGGGGCCGCCTTCGGACTGCCACATATGGGCATAGGTGTAGCTTGGGACAATACCAGCCGGGCATATGTTCGGCCATGAAAAGCTGCCAAAGATTTCCTGTGCGTCACCTGGTTCACTCATAGAGGCGGTGGTAGAAGGATTACCTTTTTTGGGTCCATCCGGATAACTGTAGTATACCCAACCGATGACATAATCGGTGGCATAACATTCGCCGTCGAAGAGCCGGTTTGTGTAATAGACCGTGTAATCGATTTCTTCTTCATTTTCGAAATCACTTCCGTTGGCTCTTGACCAGAAGACATTGACACCGAAGCCCGTGCCGTACAGATCGAGATCGAGGCTGGGTTGAATGGCGCTGTGGTTATTCGCATAGATATCTATGCCTCGCCAGATGTATCGGCTCAGGTAAGTTACATCAAGGGTGCCGCTTAACTGGCCTGGCTCTGCATGGGCAAGGCCTGATGTAACTAACAACATAATTATGATTGCCAGAATCCCTTTCTTCATTTTCATCTCCTTAAATTAACTCTCCATTTACCTACTTTTAGTTCTTTATCGAGAGACTAAACCCAGAACAGGATCAACACAATCCTGACATTTGTTGAAAGTTTATCGGAGAAACGGCGTAAATCAAATAAAAAAAAGTTTTTTTGAGGTTTTTTTAGCTGTGGGCCGGACGGCAAAATTATCTCTAAACTACCAGAGTACGTTTTAAATTAAATTATCTTCGGTGAAGCTTTTTAGCTATATTACCCACATTAACCATTATTACAAAATCCTATACCGTTAAAATAGTTTTCGACAGTTTTGGCGGTGCTTCGTATAATACAACTGATGCGTAAAGATAGGGGAAATAGCACGTTGTTTAATCAGGCCGAAGAGGCTAATTTGCGTTCGGCGGCGCCTTTGGCTGCACGCATGAGGCCCGAGAAAATCGAGGATTTTATCGGACAAAGGCACTTTCTCGGCCCCGATAAGCTCCTGACCCGGATGCTCGAAGCAGATAAGCTCAGCAGTCTTATATTTTACGGTCCGCCCGGCGTAGGTAAGACATCGCTGGCGGCGGTGATCGCGAATTACACAAAAGCGAAATTTCATTATTTAAGTGCGCCGGCCGCCAGCGTTAAGGATATCCGTGAGATAATCGCCTCGGCGAGGGATACTCTCGCCGCCACTGGTGCCAGGACGGTTCTTTTTATCGATGAAATCCACAGTTTTAACCGCGCCCAGCAGGATGTCCTGCTCGATGATGTTGAAAGCGGTGTTTTAATACTGATCGGCGCGACTACGGAGAACCCCTATTTCGCGGTGAATTCGCCGCTATTGAGCAGGAGTACGGTGTTTCGTTTTGAGCCGTTGAGTTGCGAAGATATCCTCGAACTGCTCAAAAGGGCTCTTGTCGATGCCGATCGCGGCCTTGGCAAATTCGATATTGACTTTGACGACAAGGCCCTTGAGTTTTTAGCTTCGGCCGGCGATGGTGATGCAAGAAGGGCACTGACGGCCCTGGAGGTCGCCGTATTATCTCAGGCAAAGCGCCGCCGCGGCAAAATCAAATTCGACCTGGCAACAGCCAAAGAATCGATCCAGCAAAAAACTATTGTTTATGACGGCTCAGGTGATACGCATTACGATCTGGCCAGCGCCCTGCAGAAGAGTATGCGCGGAAGTGACCCTGACGCAACGGTTTACTGGCTTGCCCGCATGATAAC
>CAYNKU010000179.1:2313-5235 GCA_964397865.1 uncultured Pirellulales bacterium
GGATATTCGTTTTATCGCAAGGCGTATCGCGATCTGTGCCGCCGAAGATGTCGGCAACGCCGACCCGATGGCCACGGTTCTGGCATCGGCCGCGGTGTCGATATCGGAATTTGTGGGACTGCCCGAGGCCCAACTGGCGCTTGCCCAGGCGGCTATTTACGTTGCCTGTGCCCCGAAGTCCAACGCCTCTGCCCAGGCTATATGGAAGGCCGTTGAGGATGTCAAGACCGCCCCGACGGTTGCCGTACCCCGGCATCTAAAGGACAGCCACTACAAGGCCGCCAAAGAAGCCGGTATCGGGGCCGATTACCGCTATCCGCACAATTTCGAGGGCGGTTTTGTCGCTCAGGAATATCTGCCCGGCGCCGAAAGAGGCAAATATTATCGCCCCAAACAGGCAGGTTACGAAAAAAATATTAACTCTTATTTACAAAAGCTCCAAACCTTGATAAAAAATACAAAATCAGATAGAGGTTCCAGAAAAGAATAGGGATTTATAGATGGACAAAGGGCAGCTGCGTCAAAGTTTACGGCAGCGTTTGCTCGGGATAACCGAAGCTCAACGGATTGAGAAAAGCCGTAAGGCCTGCAGAAATCTTGTCTCCACCGAGCAGTTCCAAAATGCCTCCACGATAATGATTTATCTGTCCCTGCCCCACGAAGTCGATACCGCCGAAGTTATCCTTCGAGCGTGGCAGTTGGGCAAGATCGTTGCGGTACCTAAAATTTCCTGGCAGCAGAGACATATGCTGCCGGTTCGAATCGAGTCACTTGAAACGGGCTTTTCCACGGAGGTTGCGGGCCTGAGAAATCCTGTAAAAGGTTTACCGGTACCCTTTGAGGAAATCGATCTGGTTGTAGCTCCGGCTTTGGCATACGACAGGAAAGGTAATCGGCTTGGAAGGGGCGGCTCTTATTACGACAGGTTCTTTGCGAACAAGCAGCTCAAGGCCGTGCGATGCGGCCTGGGCTTTGCCGAGCAGATCATCGAATCTGTGCCGACCACCCAGCGAGATGAGCCGATGGATTTTTTGGTGACTGACGAAGAAATAATCTATTTCGATTCTCGGTCGCAGTGAAAGAATCAGGACGATCCTGAAGAAGGAGAATAAAATGGCTCTTTATCCCGCGAGTAATTATGCCAGGCGCAGGCGCCCGAACAGAGGGCCGATTTATATCATTTTTACATTGGTTATCATTGCCGGTGCGATATTGTTATTTTTGCGCAGGGACAAACAAGACCAGGATTTAACCACCCTTACCGGCGGTGTGGAAGCTCCGATCGCTGCTGCTGTCGAGCCCGAGGTTGTTGCCGAAGCCGTCGAACCTGAGGTTGTTGCTGAGGCCGTCGAACCTGAAGCGGTAGAGCCGCCGGCGGTTGAGGTTGAGTTGGAACCCGAGCCGGTTGTGGAAGTGAATTTGCCTGAAGTATCAGTTGAGCCGCCTGCTGAACCGAACTCGAAATCTTCGGAGCTCATCGCCGAGGTGGTGGCTTTGATAAACACCAAACCGATGGCGGTTGTAGAGGCCCGTGACAAACTTAACAATATTCTGCTGGCCCCTGTCAGTGATCAGCAGCGGGCGTTTGTCAAGAGCAGGCTCTCTGAGCTTTCACAGAAATGGCTCTTTGACAGGAACATCTGGCCCGGCGACCACTTGTGCAAAAACTACAGGGTCAAACCGGGCGATCTGCTTTCCAATATCGGCAAAGAGTTCAAGGTGCCCTATGAGATACTGATGGAGATAAATAACATTCGCCGTGCCGAGACCCTTCAGGCCGGTCAGACCATCAAGGTTATCAACGGCCCGTTTCATGCGAGGATTCATCGATCCACGTTTACGATGGATTTGTATCTTCAGAATACTTTTGTAAGAAGTTTTACCGTCGGTCTGGGTAAACCCGGGATGGAAACTCCGACGGGCCTGTGGCTGGTAAAGCCCGGCGGTAAACTCATAAAACCCAGGTGGACCGATCCTGTTTCCAAGAGGACTTATGAAGCCGAAGACCCGGATTACCCGCTCGGTTCGCGATGGATCGCGCTGGAAGGCTTGAAGGGCAGCGCCGTAGGCAGAACCGGCTTTGCGATCCACGGGACAAAAGAGCCGGGCGAAATAGGTTCGGCCACTTCGCAGGGATGTATCCGCCTGCACAACGGTGATGCAATACTGGTGTATAATCTTTTAATGCCGGACTTTTCACAGGTGGAAGTGGTGGAATAAACGGTTAGCTGTTTTTGGGTGGCTGCGTTGGAAAAACAAGGGATTGTTAAAATTTGGCGTCACCGGGGCCCGAAATTCTGGGCATGGGTCATTTCACTTCTGGTGCACCTGGCGATTTTGACGACTTTTGGGGTGGTTAAATTCTCGAAATCACATACCCCCCAATCGGCTATGGCTGTACCTTCGGCCAGGGTAATCCAGGCGAGCGCTTTAATGGAACCTACGATCATGCCCAAACCGAAGATTAAAAAAGAGCTCCCGCAGCAGGTTGTTAAAGAGCCGGAGCCTGAATTTTCCATCGAGGGTATTTTTGATAATTCCTTATTGCTCAGCGATGATGAGGGTATCGCCCGCCCGCCCGAGACAGCCGAATTAACAGAGGATATCGCCGAGACCCCCGCGGAAGCGCCGCCTGTGGAAGTGGAATTTTTTGGCAGCCGGACCGACCGGCGAAAGGTCTGCTATGTTGTGGATTGTTCGGGCAGTATGTGGGGTCTGTTCGGCCGGGTTCGCAAAGAACTCAAGGCTTCGATAGATGCACTCGAGGCCGACCAGTTTTTTTCGATCATTTTCTTCGGCGGCGACACGATACTTGAATTCGCCGACGGCTCCGTTGTTCGCGCGACCGATGATGCCAAAGCCTCGGCGGCGGATTTTATTGACTCGGTCCGACCCGGCGGCGAGACCGATGCGCTGGCGGCC
>CAYNKU010000180.1:0-3632 GCA_964397865.1 uncultured Pirellulales bacterium
AGTTTGAGAACATTAATAACTCCTGATGATGTTTTTAAAACGTCTCTTTCGATTCACGAAAAAGTACCTCAGCGCGTCTATCGGATGGTCATGAACGCCGTCCTTGAAAGGCAGCTCCCCGCAGGCCGTGCCCTCAGGATAGTGATAACAGCTCATCGCCTCGATAAGCCGCGGACACCTCGGCGAGATCACCAGCGAATTTTTCCCGTCACCGCTTTCGATCGCCCGGCGGATAAGCTCGATACCCTCAAGCAGCCTGCTCGGCCGGTAACGAACCGCGACCCCCAGACCCCTCAACTCACGCACCGCGCTCGTGCCGCTGACATCATTAACCCCCGCGCCCGCCGGATCGCAGAAAGTCGCCGCAACACTCTCCTCCCCGCCCGGTGTCCGGCTCATGATCTCGCCCGCATGGATATCGATCGTCGCCCTCGAACGGATATATTCATCGATCACCCGAACAACCCCATCGTCATCAACCTGTATCCATAAACACACGAACGGATTGACAAACCCGAAATCGAGACTCCGATACAGCACAAGGTTGGGATCGTATTCGACACGCCCTACGTGGATCGCCGGATCGAAACGGTCAAAAACAACATTCTCCAAACTCGGCCTTTTGCAAAGCATCTCCGATTCCCAGCCCGCCCTGCTTACCCGCCGCATCTGCGTTATGCAGTCGTCGATCTTCAGATAACCGTCGGCCTTTTTTGCTATCCCGCCGCAATCGCTCCAAAGCGGACATTGCGAGCAGTTCCTGTCAACGCATCTCTCGATCACCTCCCACAGGCACCACTTAAAAACCGGTATCCGAAAATCCTTGGCCGAAGAGATCATCTTATGCATCAACCCGAAAGGCTTATGCATAGTACTGATTATCTCCATCGCCGCGACAATCCCGTCGGCGCTGTGAGTGGTGAACTTCGCCGCCGTCAGCACATCTTCACTAAAAAGCTCCACCTCATCGCAACGCAGTTTGTGAATATGCTGACCCCGAATACTTGCCGCCGACTGCGTCAGAACCTCCACCCCCGAGCCGTTATGAAAAAGACATTTTTCCTTCAGCATCTTTTTTAAAAAACCCTCGAAACCCCTGCCGACAAAACCCGTGAAGTATTCGTACATCCTGCCCGCCTGCTCGCCCGAGCCGGCAAGAATACGAACCTGGCACCCCGGCTTAAACAAACAGTCCATAACCGTCGCGACCGCCGCCAGTTGAGTCTTGCCCCCTCCGCGATTGGCCCATACGATCGCGTCGGCATTCGCCGGCTCCGCCCGCCCGTCAGCCGAATACGCGTGCCAGAGATAATCCATCGGACTGTTATGATCCTCACAGACTGCCCGCTCGGGTACATCTATTCCGAAAAAAACCTTCACATAATTTCTAAGCTCCCGCCGTGTCCTCGGCTTGATACCCCTGAGCCGATTATAAACTCTGCCCGCCCGGTCAATACCCCTCGGCATCCTGAATTTTTTTAAGTTTCTTTCCAAAGCCAAAACCGCCCCCTTACTTTATCTGCGTTAATTACTCAAACTAAACCTTCTGATTAACAAGACCTGAATCTTTGTAGGGTGGGGTCTTTACCCCACCAAATTGTTATTGCAAAACGCACTTGCGACATACGCAATACGCATCATGCTATACGCTGTACGCTCCACGCTGTACGCTAATATACGCACCACGCAACACGCTCCACGCTGTACGCTAATATACGCACGACGCTCAAACTGACAGATTTCAAAGAAGTCGGTCAGTTTGAGTTAATTATAAAAACCGGCAAAGTAACCTCCGCTATGTCTTTGCAGTACCTGAAAATTTTTTAAAAAAAATGAGCTATTTTTTTACCCCCCGTCTTTTTTTAGACGTATACTTTAAATAGATAAGTTGTGCGAAATTTGTTCCGAGGGCTTCGTGAGGTAGGGTTAAAAGCAATCGGCACAACATTATCAACCAGGGAGACGAGCCTGACAATAAAATATAAAAAACTGAGGCATCGTCCCCCTTTTTCCGCGCGCTTTATCATCCCATACCCGCCGGAAAACTCAAAATCGCCGAATATTATATCAATATAAAACCCATCTTTATCTCCACAATAAAAAATTCGCTAAAAATCTTCATTTTTCAGAATTTTTTTCTTCAGCCAGCACCTCTAAAATCTTAGCAGCGGCTTCAGCGGAGATATCTTCGCCGCCTTCACCTTCCTCGCCGCCTTTTTGATCACCGCCGTCACCCTTACCCCGCCTCGAACAACTTGCCGGATGTGTAATAATATCAAGGCACGCCTTGCGGGCGGTCTCCTGGTTTTCCGACTCGGTCAACTGCACCAGCTTAGCCGCCGCAAGCGATGCGTACCTCGCGATGATAAGTTCGCTCTGGCGATGCGCAGCTTCCTTCCTGGCCGCCAGCTCACGCTTAAAAAGTTCCTGCCCCTGCCATTTCTGATAAATCCTGCTGCTTATCTTGTGCTTATCCAGAGCAGCCTGCTCGTCGAAGTGCCCGCTGAAAAGATCCTCAAGAAAAGCAACCTGCTTTTTCGTCAACTGCTTTTGTTTTTTCATTCTAACCCTTCCCCCTGCGATAAGGACAAAAATCAACCCCCTCCGCCGACCACGCACCCGGTGACTTCCAAAAACCGCCTGGCTATAAACCCGATCGCCGCGGCCCTTTTTTCCGCTTTCGTCATCTTCTTCTCGCTCGGCTTCTCCGCCCGCAAAATCGCCTCCTCCACCACCCGCTGCTGTTCGTCACTTAAAAAAAACACAACCGGATTCGCCAAAGTTTGGCTCCCCCCAACCGGCGTCGGCCTTTTACCCAGGCTTATCAGCCTCTCGATTTGCCCCGCCGGATAAGGCAGTATCTTCGAAAGCTCCTTCGTCCGCGTCTTCTCGCAAAGACGTCTTAAAATAGCAAGCTTCTTCCCCAGCTCATCCGAGCCCCCCAGCCGGTTAAGCGTCACAAGAAGCACATCCGCGCCCCTGTCATCAACTTCCCATACGACGCAGTCCGCGCACTTGTAACCCAGCTCAGCCAGCGCCCTGCACCGGTGATGACCGTTGATTATCTGAAAAAACCCGGCCCTGCCCGGATAAGGCCTTACAATAACAGGCTCGTATCGCCCGGTCTGCTTTATATTCCGAACCAGCTTTGCGAAATTCCCCCGGCTCATACGGTTCGGATTGTCCGGGTGCCGAAGAAGTTTCTCCAGCGGCAATGATAAAATCGAATTTTCCATCTTCCTCCTTCTATACAGTCAATATTTCCATCTCCGGATTAAACCAGATATAATAAATCGGCCTGTCGGTCAGCTTACTCAAAACAAACCGCGTCCGCTCCAAACCCGCCGGAATATGTCGGCTTTTACCATAGCTCTGAAGAAACTTCAGTATCTCCAACTCGATAAACGCCGCTTCTTCCGCCCGCAGCCCCGCAAGTTTTTTATCTACCGCACGCGGATCGATAAGCTCCGCCCGCTCGATACCCACCATACTCAGCGCCTCGATAAGCTGCACGCATCTTCGCGGAACAGGCCCGCTGTAAGCCTTCATCCCCGCCTTCTCGAAAAAAGGATTCTCCCTCCCCATCACCGCCATCGCCTCTATCACCGGCTTTTTCATCTTCGGCATCGTAT
>CAYNKU010000180.1:3642-5180 GCA_964397865.1 uncultured Pirellulales bacterium
GGCATCGTCTCCCGCACAAGCTCACCGGCCAGCCCGAGCCCCCGAAACCGCGGATCCACTATCACCCTGCTGATACAGCGAACGTTGCGGTTCAAAAGCGAGATAGTCGCATCTCTGCCAAGACCGCAAAACATCCCGCCCGTCGCGACCCCGCGAAGCTCAAGCCCCACCGTAGGCATCCGGTAAACGATAACCCCGATAGTCTCTCGGCTTCTCTTGGCCGCGAATATCGCCGCGTAAGGCCCAAGCGTCCCGTCACGATAATGATACCGCGAAAGCCCGCCGTAATCGGCCCTGCACCCCCGCTCAATACGAACACCCTTGACAACACTGCACTTACTCATATTTTATTTTTTCCTCCGCTTGTAAATAACCTCCGCCGGCCCGCTCAGTTCCTTCACCACCAGAACATCCGGTGCAAGATCGCTCAATAGATCGTCATGACTCGACGCAAGAAAAAATGTCACCTTATTCCTGTCGGCAAACCTGCGAATGTTGTACGAGATAACCGCCGCCGTAACACGATCGAGACCCGTACAAAACTCATCGGCAAAAATAAACTTCTTCCCCGCCGCCAGCGCCATAGCGAGCCGGAAACGATACTTCTGACCCTCACTTAAATTGCGGGGCTGATTGAGAATGCAAAACACATCGTTAAGCCCGGCCACGCTCAAAAATTTCAGCCCCTGCCACAGATCGCCTTCCATACAATCGATAAGAGACTTATCATCGGCAAGCTCTATCTCGTCGAGATCGATCTTTTCTCTCGCCGGCACCGCCCGCTCGAACTCTCTCAGCAGTACGCTTTTACCGCAGCCCGACGGACCGGTTATATAAACTATCTCACCGTCTGCCGCCTCGATCCGGCAGTTATGACTCGAAGTCTCCTCCGCGAGCCTGTCCACCGAAACCCCGAACATCCGCATAACCATCCCGACCTTCTCGGTGATCTCGCCCTTCCACGAAAAACTCTTCGAAACACTATATTTCTTCATCGCCCCCTCTCTGAAAGTAATTTATGCGAAATGAAACAAACCCCCGCCCCTTGTTGCCGTTCCCTTACGAACCTTAAAACTTATGCAAGTTTATATGCGATTTGTTCTTCAAGAATATCCTTAACAGTTAGTGGAATTATATTTCTGCCCGTCCTTTTGAAAAATGCCTGTATCTCGCTTATCGCGTCACTGGTATAATCGAACGACACAAAGAAACCTTTTGTCCGATCCTCACGCATCATCGCCGCCTCGAACATATCTATATCCCCTCTGCCCGCTTTATCCTTCTGCTTGACCTGTATGGGATACCAAACATCCATGAAATCAAGCTCTCCCTCTTTTTTCTTGGGCATCGCCGAAACAGGGTATATCCGCCCGTCAATTCCCATATCCCCCACTTTTGTCTTGTTCGGCATCCCGCCCAGCGCTATAACCGCCCAGTTCTCGAACTCAAAAGGTGGTATCTCACGCAGCTTCTTTTCACTCCACGGCAGATCACGAACAACAAATCCCCTCCCTATCCGCCATAGTTTCTCATCCTCC
>CAYNKU010000181.1:0-5168 GCA_964397865.1 uncultured Pirellulales bacterium
TGTGTCTGTTAGGCAATTCAACTGGGAGGTGGAGCCTTAAAAAGGACACAAAACTAAAGGCGAAAATGCTCACAGTTGGTGTTTTCTCTGTGTGTTTTTTCCCTAATAAGTTACTAACAATATATCCGAGTGTGTATGTATCGATTATCTGACATTTGATTACGAGACTTGTGCGCGCGCATAGACGAAATATCCCCACACTCTTTTCTTCACTTCCACCTAATTCATGACGGTGTGATGAATTGTAGATATTCAGACCTTGTTGACCTACCTGACCCTTCTCGGCATCCCCGTGGGCGTATTCTACCACATAATGACTCCAAGGTGCGTTCATGTCGCGAACGCGTATTTAATTAATATATGAAATGAACAGTTAATCAGGGAAAGCATTGGATGGTTCGATAAAAGCGACTCACGTGGAAGTTGATGCTAATGAAATTGCTGAGGAAATTATAAAACATGCATCGGAATCTATGACTGAAGCGGATCTAAGAACAAGGGTCGAACATTTACTTCGAATCAAAGTACTTGATAAATGGAACATACCTTGGGCAACATATGAAAATAGGAATGTCGTTTCTGGTACAAGGAAAGATGCATTATATGGAACGGTGATTATTGAATATAAAGAACCGGGAAAGCTAAAGTCACAAAGTGAGTTTGAGAAAGCGAAAGAACAGGTTAAAAATTATATCTTTAATGAAGCCGAGGACCCTATTAATTTTGGGAGATATTTTGGAGTTGTTTTTGATGGATATAATATTTCATTCATAAGATATAGGAAAAATTCATGGGAGGAACAAGACAGACCTCTTGATGTAAACGCCCAAACTATTATGAGACTTCTCGAAGCAATCAGAGGGTTGAGTAAAAAACCAATCGATGCGGAATATTTACTACTTGATTTCGGTCCTAGAAGCGAGACAAGTAAGAAAACTATGTTAATTTTTTATGAATCGCTAATGACAGCGAAATCACCAAGAACTGAGATGCTTTTTAGTGATTGGAAAAGAGCGTTTTCTCAGGCGTGTGCTTATACCCCAAGTAAATTTTCTGGTTTAATAAAGTATTATGGATTAACCGGAGAGCAAGATATAGACGTTGAAAAATTAGTATTTGCTATTCACACTTATTACACTCTTTTAATGAAATTATTAACCTCCGAGATAGTCACTATCTTTACTGATAATTTACTTACTTCTTACCTCACGATTTTAGAAGAAGCATATTATACTAGTCCGGATGAGATGCGCAGCGAATTATCAAATTTAGAAGAAGGAGGTATTTTTAAAATACTGGGAATTAAGAACTTTTTAGAGGCTGATTACTTCGATTGGTATTTAGACGAATGGAATAATGAAATCGCCCAGTCAATTTATCAGATAGTAAAAAAACTGTTAGAATACGAACCTGCGACTATAGAATTGACACCTGAAAGAGCTAAAGACCTTTTTAAAAGACTTTATCAAAATTTAGTGCCACGGGCTGTAAGACATAAACTAGGTGAATATTACACTCCAGATTGGCTTGCTGATTTATTATTAGATGAAGTGGGTTATCATGGAAATCCAGACGAAAGAATTTTAGATCCCGCTTGTGGCTCAGGTACTTTCTTAGTGTCATCAATTAAAAGAGTCAGGGAATATGCAGAAGAAAATTTCATTGATAAAAGAACGTTATTTAATAAAATTATTGAAAACGTCAAAGGGATCGATTTAAATCCACTAGCTGTTTTAGCATCAAAAGCTAATTACCTGATCGCGCTTTCAGATTTACTAAGATACCGACCGAGGGACGGATTTGAAATCCCGGTATATCTTGCAGATTCGATTTCAGTTATCCAGAAAGTAACACTATACGGAGAAGATGAATACGAGTTAATCACTAACGAAGGTAAGTTTTGGATTACCAAAGAAGTTGTTGATAATAATTATCTCCATCCTGTGCTTAGTGTAATTAATACTGGACTAAAACTTGGTTGGACTAAGGAAGAATTCGAGAAGTCATTAAGTAAAGATATTCCACTTAGTCGGCACTCTGTTTTATCTTTTATTAGGCTTTATGAAAAAATATTTAAATTAGAGGAATATGGAAAAAATCGAATATGGACGAGTTTATTAAAAAATGCCTTCTCGCCAATGATGATAGGTAAATTTGATTTTGTAATAGGAAACCCTCCTTGGATAAATTGGGAACACCTACCAACATTTTACAGAAATCAAACTAAGAATATGTGGGATCAATTAGGATTACTAAAAAAAACAAAAGGGAAAGGTTTAGGAAAAGTCAAGAGAGACCTAGCAATGCTTTTTGTAGCAAGATGTTTTACACAATATACTAATGAAAGTGGAAAATTGGCCTTTTTAATACCTTTTACCTCCTATAAAAACCAAGCTGGCGCAGGATTTAGAAATTGGATTTTTCGTAGATGTAATGTCAAGATAGTCCATGATTTAGTAGAACTTTATCCATTTGAAGGAGCCACAAATAGAACTTCCTTGATTGTACTAAATGTAGGGCGAACAAAGTTTCCTATACCTTGTTTAACATGGTCAAATCCAAGTGGAAAAAGGATTGCGATGGATGCAAATTTAGTAGATGTAAAAAAAATAACTAATCAATATGATTTAGTTTTTTATCCTGTGGATAAAAACAAACCTGAAAGCCCTTGGATGCAAACAAGTAACAAAGCTCATGATGGACTACGAAAAATAATTGGAGAAAGTCCTTGGTATAAAATACATGAAGGCGTTAATACCGCCCTTAATGGAGTTTATTGGGTAGATATTCTCTCTGAGCAACCAAATGGCTTGTTAATTTCAAACCCTCGACGTACAGGGCAGAAAAAAAAGGTCAAACAGGTTAAACATATTGTTGATAAGAAATTTGTATTCCCTTTTAGTAGAGGTAAAGATGTTAAGAAATGGTATGGAACAAGCGATTTTTGTTGGATATTAATACCTCACAATCAGGAGACTGGGAAACCGATATCTGAAAGCGAAATGAAAACAGAATACTATCAAACCTATGCATATTTTAAACATTTTCAAAGCGATTTATTGAATAGATCACTACATAAACTTTGGGGAAAAGACAGTCCTTTTTATTCAGTTTATGGAATAGGCGATTATACTTTTTATCCATACTAAGTTGTTTGGGGGCGAGTCTCTGGTAAAATATCTGGCAAGGCTAAATTCGAAGCTTCGGTTTCTAGTCATGCCAATGACGATTTTTTTAAAAATAAAACCATTATTCCATATGAAAAACTTATGATAGTTCCTTTACAAAATGAATTAGAGGCTCATTATATCGCAGCCATTTTTAATTCGTTGATCGTTGTAACTTTTGTAGCCTCATCTTATATAGAAACGTCGATTTCCGATATAACTAAAAGAATAGAGGTACCGAAATTCGATTCTAATAATAATAATCACTTGGATCTTGCAGAACTCTCTAAACAAGCTCATATATTAACAAAAAAAATTTATGAAAAAAATGACCTAGGTGCACAAAATGAATTGAATGAAGTTGAGCATAATATCAATAGTACCGTGGCTAAACTTTACGGAATTAAGGGTATGGAATTCGAGGAGATAAGAAAAAACTTGATAATCTTAAAAGGAGATGCGAAATAGATAGTATTAATATTTCCTTTTTGTGCATGCGCGCGCAATAAATCAGGTTTAAAAAAATAATATACTTGCTATAATGATTCTTATCCATGAATACAGCTTATTTAAAAAATAATGCAGACATAATAATTAGTTTTGAAGCGAAATTTACTATCGTTTTTGATAATAAGCATCTTCTTCTTGAGGCTCTTGATCACACAGCTTTGAACTCGGAGAGGAAGAAACAATATGCGGTTGCTGGTGATTCTTTGCTTGATTTTATCTTGTTTGATTATTTAATATGTAAAAAGGGATATTCTAAAGGTAAAATGGATTGTATAAGACAGAAGTTGAATACTGACGCTACTCTTGCTGAGATTGGGAGAGGTATTGGCTTGAAACCGTTCATAGTGTTTCCTATTAGTGCCACAGATCAGGAACGGGACAGTGGCTCAGCGTATTATAACGATACTCTTGAGGCACTTGTTTATGTGATTATGAAGGATCAAGGATTAGACACGTCCTACAGATTCGTCGTAGACCAAATTATCTCAAACATTCCAGAAAATGAATATGAGTGTTAAATAAAACAGCAATATACGCGTTACAAACAATCGCGCTCGCGTGATCATTATCGTCCATCTCTGAGGATCGCTCGCGCGTGCGAAGGGTGATAAAAGTTATATTCATAATACCTTCTTTCGCATCTATGTTATACTTCTCATATGGATCATTTCTAGATTTTAAGACTCTCAAGAAACACGCTCCAAATGCTAAATATATGAAAAGAGCGGTTCTCCACGATTTCGAAGTCCAGTTTAACTTCCTCTCGAAAACCTACGACGGAGGTGTAACAGGTGTTGAACCAGCTGCTGGAAAGAAAGCTCTAGGCATTCTCTACAACGTCCCTCCTGACGAGATCGCGAAAATAGACATAGTTGAGGGGGTTCCTGCAGGTATTTATTATCGTCAAACAGTCACAGTAGTCGATGAGGATGGGAAAGAGCATAGGGCCGAGACCTATCGCACTTCCGACCCTAAGGGTCCCTATACTCCCACACGACGCTACCTCGGCATCATGATCAAGGGCGCCAAGGAGCACGGCCTCGACCCCGACTACGTAAAGGAGCTTGAGACTCTCTACGTCACCTTGAAAAAGTGATCAGCACCTCTCCCTGACCCGACTCAGCCCGGCCATTATCCCCGTCACCGTCTCCGGAGGCCCCGCCCCCGGCCCCATCACCGTCACCGGCCTCCTCCACCCCACCGGGTAGAACCGGAGCACGTTGTCCGACTCCCGGGACCTCGCCATCATGTCGTCCATCGCCACCCTCTCGAACCCCACCGAGTAGACGTCGCTCTCCAGGTCCGCCGTCCCCAGGTACCAGCTCACCATCCCCGCCCGGTTCGCCGCCCCCACCCGGGCCCGCATCTCCGCGTCCAGCCCTGAGAGCCCCGCCATGAACTCCTCCACCGGCACGTCCCTCAGCTCCTCAGGGATCAGGTCCTCCACCACCACCCAGCCCCTGTCCACCTCCCCCCCGCACATCCTCCCGA